>CAMAML010000127.1 GCA_945836835.1 uncultured cyanobacterium
GCATTCTCTTCCGTTATGCGGATTTCAAACAACAATATTAACGAGGAAGAAAAAGAGTATTGGAATTTGTACGGAGAAAAGATTTTTAAATATTCGTTTACTCTGGACAAATTTGGGACGGCTCAAACCGACGTTCCTAATGAAATTCTTGAGGATTACCTTGCAACAAGACGGCGAAATTTTGAGATAAACAAACTTTACCTTGAATGGCAAAAGGAAGGGATTTTTGACACCTTAATTTTTTCAAAAGATGACTGTGCGGAATTTGGGCTTAACGTAAAAGAGTCAAGAGAATTAGAAAATCTTGGGGGGTATACAAAAACCGGAGCGGACGAAATCCCGCTAACCCTTCTTGCTCGTGCCGTAAAGTCGGATTTGAGCGTACATCCGATTTTTCTTGAAGCAGATTGCAAAAATTTAATCTCCAATTATGAAGATGTTTCCGTCGAAAAATCGCTATTAGGACAGCTTGAGCTTGCGGGGGTAAGGGTTTCAGGAAAGGCGGACGTTGATTTGTACGTGAACAATTTCCGAAATCATCAGGGCGAAATCGTCATGAAACGTCCGACGGAACAGTTTGGGGCAACTTGGTATCGCCCCGAAAATTTGTATGCAATAGCGGATGTCAGAAACGCAAACGGTGCGGATAACGAATTTGTGCGAAAAATCTTTGAGGCGGGGTTAGGGGAAAACTTCCTCGGGTATTCGGGCTGGAACACAAGTGCAAACACTTTTGGGACGTTGGTTTGCTCTCTGAAAGTTTTGTGGGGGGCGAAGGCGAAAAATACCTTCAACCGTGCGGCGTTCAAAAAATTGCAAACGGTACGCCTTCTTGACGATTGGGCATATCAGGCAAATGTTCGGCAGGAATTGGCGACGCCCGACGGCAGGATTGCAAAGTCGAAAATGAAAAGTTTTGAACAGAGGCTTGAGGAAGTTTTGGGTGTAAAAATTGACGGGAAATATTCCTTTCCATGGGAAAGATTGTTTGAGGTAGAAATTGAGCTTAGTTGAGTTAATATTTTTGTCGATAGCTTTGGGCATTGATTGTTTTATCGTATCTTTTTCGCAAGGATTGATTTTTACGAAAAACAGGACACTTAATTCTCTGAAATTAGCGTTTACAATGGGCGGATTTCAGGGAGGAATGCCGATTGTCAGCTTTTTTTCAACGGGGCTTGTCAGTGGGTACGTCGAAAGTTGTGCCAAATGGATAGTTTTTGGGATTTTTGCGATTTTGGGCTTAAATTTTATCATCGGTGCGATGTCGAAGGATGAAAAAATAAAACTTACCTGTATCAGCTTGAGGTGCCTAATCTCGTTCGGGATTGCGACAAGCATAGACGCCCTCGGGGCGGGCGTGAGCCTAAAATTCACCGATACAAACATCCTTACTGCGGTCGTAATTATCGGACTGGGGTCTTTCCTGCTCTCGCTTGCGGGGTTTTGGAGCGGAAATCGGATATCCAAACTCCCGTCAAAACTCCTTGAAACAATCGGGGGCTTAATCCTTATGGGGCTTGCCGTTAAAGCCGTTTTGTAAGTGAGGAGAGTATTGAGCCGTCGCTGCGGTAAGATTGAAACTCGGATTTACATATTGTAACAAACGGGATATTTCCCCAAAGATACGGAGGAAATATTCCGTATATACTATTACAATAAGATATGTAGCGTTTAAATTACGGAGTATTTTTTATGGAATTATTTACCCCTAAAAACTCTAAAGAGTTGAGTGCTTATCCTTTAAGCGAAAACGAAGCGGTGATGCAATCTTTGGAACAGATGTTTTCAAGTTTTGTGAACCTGATTTCAGAAAACGAATAGCCGAAGAGACAGACATTGGTCGCCCCCGACATTTTCATTAACCCCGACAACGAAATCTACGGCTTAAACAGCTCAAATACCTGTGTTTCCAATGAGTTTGCAATCTTTACAATCGTTTCGAGGCTCGGGTTTGAGCGTTCGTTTTCTATTTCGCTAACCTGATTTTGCCCGATACCCGCAAGCTCGGCAATCGCCTCTTGTGAAAACCTTTTCTTTGCCCGCAGTAACCTTACGTTATTTGCCGGTATTCTTTTTATTTCCTTATTATCCATACAAATGAGTGGTCTAACTGTGCCGTAACAGAAGAAGGGAACGCGAATTTTAAGAGAGAATGTAACGAAAACTTTTTTAAAACTTATCTTGTACCTGAGTTGAAGGTCGTAAAAATTTGCGGATATAATGATTTTTATGAGTGTTGGCCCCCCCCTAAAGCTCTCACCAGCGATGATACGGGTTATCTTTCTCTTAGTTCGGCAAGAACGAACGGTTATTTAACCGCTCTTTTAAGTAATGGTAGTTCTTTGTATTTGTGGACGGGCGGAATGGAACAAGGTACCACATATACAAAAGTAGCCTCCGGCTAAACCTTCACGAGGCGTGGAGAACCTTGTGCCCCTTAGTCTCGTACACAAAAGTAGCCTCCGGCTACTGAAAAAGCTCCGTTAGGAGCTTCTTTAATTTGGGTCCGGAGGGACTGTCTTGTTCGGCGGCGTTAAACGAGCCTCCGTGTTTTGCTACAAGACGTTGTCTTTTCGCAAAAACACTCCGCTCTCTGCCGCCGACCGCTCGAACCGGACAAGGCTCCGCCTTGTGGGTTCGAGTCCCTCCTCATACTAAAAAAGCCCCCGTTAAGAGCTTTTTTAATTTGGGTCCGGAGGGACTCGAACCCTCGACCAATTGATTAAGAGTCAACTGCTCTACCAACTGAGCTACAAACCCGTATTTGACTTTCGCGAGTTCAGAACAGCTTAGCCATTCCTCGCATGTTCTATATTAGCACTAAAACTTTTAAAATCAAGCAAAAATTTGGCGTTCTGAAAATTTTACTTAAACTTTCTCATCATCGACATCGCTTTTTTCATTGCATGCCTGCCCTGTTTTCCGTGCATATTCGGCATCTCACCGTTACCGCCCGTAAACATCTTCTTCAAGCTGTTCATCCCGCTCATCATCGCTCTTGTTTGGTTGAACTGAGTAATAAATTGGTTAACCTCCTGCAAGTTCATCCCGCAACCCGTTGCGATACGTTTTTTTCTGCTCGTGTTGATAATATCGGGTCTGCGACGCTCTTCGGGGGTCATGCTTTGGATGAATACTTCAAACCTCTTGAACTGCTTATCAGCTTCGTTGCTAATCAAATCACGGTCATCTTTGCCCAAATTAAGCCCCGGAATCATTCCCAAAAGGTTGCCCATTGAGCCGAACATTTTCATCTGTTTTTGGATTTTTAAGAAATCGTTAAACGAGAAATTATCTTTGTCGAGTTTTTCCTCAAGCTCCCGAGCCTGTTTTTCGTCAAAAACTTCCTGAGCCCTTTCGACAAGCGAAACGATGTCTCCCATGCCGAGTATCCTGTTCGCCATTCTCTCGGGGTGAAAATCTTCCAATGCATTGAGTTTTTCGCCCGTTCCCGTTAATTTTATCGGCTTTCCCGTGCAGTGAACCACGCTTAACGCCGCACCGCCTCTTGAATCTCCGTCAAGTTTTGTCAGCACAAGACCGGTCAAGCCCAGCTGTGCGTCAAAGTTTTCCGCAACGTTGACCGCCTCTTGCCCCGTCATCGAGTCTATTACGAGCAATTTTTCGTCAGGCGAGAAAACTCTGTCTATGAGGAGCAACTCCGCCATCATATCGACGTCTATCTGCAACCGCCCTGCGGTATCGAGGACCAAGACGTTGTAGCTATGCTCTTTTGCGTAATTTATCGCGTCACGAACAATTCCTTGGACGTCTTTTGTTTCGGTGTTTGCAAAAACTTCGACTTCAATTTCTTTTCCTAAAGTTTGAAGTTGAACGATTGCGGCGGGTCTGTACACATCGCAGGCGACAAGCAAAGGTCGCTTCCCTTCTTTTTTTAGTTTTATCGCAAGTTTTGCCGACGAAGTGGTTTTACCTGCCCCCTGCAAGCCGAGCATCATAATCAGCGACGGTGAACTTTTAAGATTGAGCGGTTGAAGCTCTTTTCCCATAAGCTCCACAAGCTCGTCGTTCACGATTTTGATAAGTTGCTGGGTCGGATTAACGCCTTCGACGATCTTCTCGCCTTCCGCCTTATCTTTCACGGAAGAGATGAACGACTTTACGACCCGAAGATTTACGTCAGCCTCGAGCAAGGCTCTTCTAATTTCTCTCAACGCCTCTTGCATGTTGTCGGGCGTGAGCTTTTGAGAACCCGTTTTTCTAATAATATCCTGTAATCTTTGACTTAAGTTATCGAACATAATTTTATACTAACACAAAAAAAAATAATATCCAACGAGATATTGAACAGTTTATTCAACCGCCGTGGAATTTTTATATTTTCATTAACCTGTATTCATTTTTTCTTTTCCACTTGTTTTCTGTTTGTACCATCACCCCGCATTTGTACCTTTGTAGTACAAGGGTTTGGAAAGGAATTTAACATGTAAAATTATTCGTTTTGGTATATATGTAAAATAGATAAAATTTTACTTCTTTTCTTCGGATTACGCCTTGTGTTTCCAAAAGCGGGGATTTTTCAAATCCCCGCAATAGGGAAATTGGTAAATAGGTAATTTTTAATCACCTA
>CAMAML010000128.1 GCA_945836835.1 uncultured cyanobacterium
ACACGAGGACGCCTGAGCTTAAAAACTTAGGCAAAACACTACACTTCACTTCACACACTATTTGAGGAATAAATCAAAAATTTGTTCCAAGACCTCTTGAAAAAGAGGTCTTTTATTTGTCATTTAATCTGAGGATTTCATAGATATCCATTTTTTTGGACTTTCCTCGAATGGTAACTTCGCTAATCTTGATAACATCAGCGATGGTGTTTACGTAGGAATAAGTCGAACTGCTGACCAAAAAGTTGGTATGGTAAACCTTGTTAAAACTTTCAATTCTGCTGGCAAGGTTTACGGTGTCGCCGATTACGGTATATTCAAGCCGTTTTTCCGAACCTATGTTTCCAACAAAGCATTCTCCTGTATTGATACCAACCCCGATTTCAATTTTCGGTTTACCTTCAAACATCCATTTTTCTCTTAAATCCGCCACTTTTTTGAGCATTTCGTTTGCACATCTGACTGCGTTTTCGGGGTGATGAATATCCTGTATCGGTTCCCCGAAAATTGCCATAACCGCATCGCCTATAAACTTGTTTATAACCCCGTTATACTTAGAAATTATCGGTTCTATTTCCGTAAAATATTCGTTCAGAATTTTTGAGACGTCCTCGGCTGACATCTTCTCGCTTATTGCGGTAAATCCTCTTATATCAGCAAAAAGTACCGTCACGATCGTTTTTTTCCCGCCGAGTTTAATGTCGTCGATATTTTGCACGACATTTTTCATAATATCCTGTGAAAGATATTTACCCATTGCCTGCTTAATTTTTTCCTTGTTTTTGCCCTCAAGAATAAATCGGTACGAATACGCAAAAACGCTTGTGAGTGCAATATTTACAAACGGGGTTATAACCTCGACGCCAAAGCCGTTGTAATAACAGAAATACACAAATATCAGGTAAACAATTCCGACGGCAATAATCGACAATAATGAAACAAAGAACGAAAATTTCAAAATCAGCCCAAACGAAAGAATTGTCATAAACAGGAATACGACAAATTCATACAAAACGCCAGAATCTTTCATATAATTGGAATTTATAATATTATCCAAATTAGTCGCCTGAATATCAACCCCCGGATGACCGTTTTGTATAGGGGTTCTAAGAGAATCAATCGGACCGTTTGCGGTTGCATAGGTATGCGAACCCACAAAGACGATTTTCCCCGCAAACTCCCTCGGGTCGACTATCGGCTTTTTACCCGACTTTATCAAGTCGTAGGACTGAATAATATCCGACGCCGAATAAGTTTTGTGAGAATAAAGCCCCGAATTGTTAAGCCCCTTGTAATATCGGAGCATTGACATAAACCCTTCTCCGTTTAAGCCGATATATCCCGGGATTATTGCCCCCGTTTTTCCGACGATAAGTTTATCCGGCGTAAGAGTCAACTCGTCGGTAGCGAACATTTTCATATACATTCTAAGTCCGAGAGAAGGATAAAATTTACCCTGAACGGCAATCAACTGAGGATAATGCCTCAAAACTCCCTGTGCATCGGGGATTACGTTCACGGAACCGGCATGGTTTACCGAATTAAAATATTCCCTCGGGTACTCGGAAATTCCGCTGTAACCGTAGAACTCAATATTTTCGGGGTTGTTAACTTTTACCTTAAATTTTTCGTAAAAATCGGAAGCGTATCTATCCACTCTGCTCTGCTCGTAAACGTTTTCGGTTAACCCCGCAAAGCCGACAACCAAGTTGTCTATATCCTTAATCGAATTGAAAAACACCTTGTCCGCCTCGGGGTTTTCCTTGTCCAAATTCTGAATAAGGCTGTCATACCCGATTACGGAAGGTTTGGAATAGTCATGCAAATATCTGAAAATCTTTGCATAATAATCCCTCGGCCATGGCCAGCGGTGATACGCAATAGACTTGTCGTCAACCGTTATTATGACAATGGACGAACTACCGTTCTCACGACCTTTGTTAAGCCCTATTTGTGTTGAAAGCTTTATCATCATGTTCTGCCCGAACGGCTCTAAAACCACCCACGAAAAGACAGTTGCGACCAACGCCATAATAATAAAGATAAAAAATGATTTGATAAAAAAAGTTATAGTATTTGAAATTTTCATGACTTTTCTGTTTCCTTTGTTTTTATGATATACTATTTTGCAAGAAAGGGTCAATATATGAACAAAAATTTAATAGAAGTTTTGGCGGAAGAAAAAATTTATCCTATTATTAGAAACAAGAATGCACAGGAAGTTATAGACATATCGAAAGCACTCGTTGACGGGGGAATAAAGGTTCTTGAAATAAACCTGGAATCGCCCGAAATATACGGAGCGATAGCGGAAGTTTCAAAGTTTGCAACGGTCTGTGCGGGAGGCGTGATAACGTCTTTGCAGGCAAATTCGGCAATAGGAGTAGGGGCGGAAATAATTTCATCTCCGATTTTCCAGTCAAATTTGGTAAAGATTTCCAAAGACACTCACATCCCGCTTATGGCGGGAGCAACAACGCCTAACGAGGCTTATAACGTATGGAAATCGAGAGTTCCTTTGATTAAATTGTATCCCGTATTTGCACTCGGCGGGGCGGCATACGTCGAAAACATCCTGAGACCGATGCCGTTTTTGAAGGTTATTCCGCAGGGAAACGTTAAACTTAACGAAGTAAAATCTTACATTAAAGCGGGAGCTTTAGCGGTCGGGGTCGGTCGTAATTTCTACGAAGGACACTCTTTTGCGGAAATTAAGCGAAGAACCGCGAACATCTTAAAAGAATTAAAGGGGTAAAATGAACGAAGATATTGATATTATTACGCTTGGCGAAAGTTTAATCGAACTGTCGAGCGACTTAAAAATCCGAGATACCGTGAGTTTTCAAAAATATTACGGCGGAGACGCCTTGGTAACCTCGGTTACCGCCTCAAGATTAGGTGCAAAAGTCGGATTTATAACCCGTGTCGGGAACGATGATTTTAAAGATTATCTTATGGACAGTTGGACATCGGAAGGGTTGGACATCTCTCACGTAAAAATTTCCGAAGAACCTAACGGGTTGTATATAATTACCCGTCCGAGCATCAACGAAAAAGAGGTCGTTTATTACAGAAAAAAAATTGCGCCCGCAAAACTGTCGCTGGAAGATATTCCGCAAGATTACGTCAAAAATTCAAGAGCGGTGTATTCAACGGGCATAACCCAATCACTATCGCTATCAGCCAAAGAGGCGGTGTCGGGGCTTTTTAAAATCGCAAAGGGAAACGATATTATCACGGCATATGACCCGAATTATTCGTCAAAAATTATATCCCCCGAAGAGGCAAAAGAGAATTTCCATGCGGTTATCGAAAATATTGAAATATTGTTTTTAAGCACAAAATACGATACCAAAAACCTCTTTGAAAACACCTCGCCCGAAAGTATCATCAAGCAAATATGGGATTTAGGGGTAAAAACGGTTGTATTAAAATCCGCAGACAAAGGGGGATACTACACAGGCTATAACGGCGAAATATCATTTACGGAATTTTATACCAAAGACGTAAAAGACACGACCTGCTCGGGCGATGCCTTCAACGGGGCGTTTTTGTTCGGAATACTGAACGGATATACCCCAAAAGAATCAACAAAACTTGCATGCATAACGGCGGGGCTTCAGGCACAGGGAATAGGGGCAGTCAAATCCGTTCCAAGCTCCGATAAGGTGTTTCAAATATTTAAACAAGGGGTAGAATAATATGGCACAATCTGTCGTTATATCGGGATATTACGGATATGATAACTTCGGAGACGAAGCTATTTTGGGAATTTTGACCAACCACCTTCGAGATTTAGGCACGGAGGTTACCGTGCTTTCTCACGACGCGAGCAAAACTTCGAGATTTTACGGGGTGCAGGCAGTGAACAATTTCAACCCGCTGATGATTTTGCTTGCGATATTAAAATCCGATGTTCTTATTTCGGGAGGTGGAAGCCTTCTGCAAGACGTTACAAGCACCAAAAGCCTTCTGTATTACTGCTTTATTATAGCACTGGCTCAGTTATTCAAGAAAAGAGTTATAATTTTTGCTCAAGGAATAGGACCATTGCAAAAAGAAAGCTCAAGAAAACTTGCACTCAATCTTATCTCAAAATGCGATTTGGTTACCGTGAGAGACTTAAAGAGCCAAGATTTTTTGGCAAACGAAGGAATACAATCAACATTAGTGTCCGATCCCGTTTTTTCGGTTGATTTGCCGATTAGTGAAAAAGAAGGAACCGTCGGGGTTCAACTCAGAGACTTTAAGTCGATGAACGACGAATTTTTGTTCAACCTTGCAAGGCATATCGTTGAAAATTTTGCGGACAGAAAAATCGAACTGTACGTTTTCCAAAATTCCCTAGACTACGAAATCTGCAAAAAATTTGAGAAAATGTTAAAAACTTTAGCCCCGAAAATTAAAACGGCAATTATCAGAAACCTTGCCCAAAACGACGTTATCATAAAGATTTCAAGACTGGAATATATGATTGCAATGAGATTTCACGCCGTTCTCGTGGCGTTAAAAACAGGGGTTAAAACACTTGCGATAAAT
>CAMAML010000129.1 GCA_945836835.1 uncultured cyanobacterium
ACCTTGCCCGACGCACATTTTCAGCGTTCGTATTATTTATCTTACGCCTTATTCATTCAATACCTCTTTTTCATATATATCCTTTCTTCTATATTATTATACTTATTATAGCATTATAATATACTTATACAATCACAGTATACACTATATCTCTTATTTTGTAAAGTGTTTATATGTACAAAGTAAAGGAAAGTTTAAGATGAAAAAGAAGTTATCACGTTCGGGAAGCGGTTGGGCGTTATTTATGCCAAAGACTCTGTTAGAGCTTGTGGACGTTAACCCTGAAACAGATATGCTTGAAGTTAAAGTAGAAAACGATGTTATAAAGATTACAAAAGCGGTTATAGGAGACCAGGATCCTGTTTCGATAAAATCGACCGTCAAGGCAACAAAAAATGTCCGGGAAGGGGGTTGAACCCTCAAGGATTTTACTCCACACGAACCTGAATCGTGCGCGTCTACCAATTCCGCCACCCGGACATCTTTGTATTTCTATTATATCACCATATTTTTTTTATGCAAGCCGTATTATTTCGCAAAGCTGCTTCGCTCTCTGTCGTCGCTCTTTTCACAACGGCGTTAAACGAGTCTCCGCAGTTTGCTGCAAGACTTTGTCTTTTCGCAAAGCTGCTCCGCTCTCTGCCGTTGCTCTATTTTACACTTTTGAAAAACTCTTCGCTCAAAACTTGGGAATACTTGGCGTTCTCATTGACGGAAAGTAAAATCCTGTCCTCCCCGTTTTTGTCGGTCGTAACCGCTACAATCCCGCCAATCTCCCCTATCGGAAGCCTTGAAACCTTTGCCTTAAACCTTACATACGGAACTTTTTTACCGTAAGAGGTCATCTCGCCGTGTTTTACCACTTCAAACTCTTCAACCCCGATTGCCTGATATTTTATTTTCCCCAAGGATTTTTTGAGCTTATCTTCAATATTGCCCGAAGTTATGTCCTCACGGGTAAGCAGGGGCTTTTTGTTGTCGTCGACAACAACCATTTTCTGCCCGCTCGACTTATGCTCCGCAAGAACCCCGTTATAACCCATGACACCCGTTGCTTTTTCAAGCTGATATTCCTCGTTTATTTTGGAAAAATCTCCGACTTTTTGTGCTTTTTCCAAAACCGTTTCACGGTCGTTTTTGTGTGTATATTTATCGACAAGCCCCGTTATCAGGTCTTTCCCGCCCAACGAGAGAAACCCGACCACGGCAAGTGCAAGTATTACGCATTTGATTAACTTTTTTAAACATCCCATATTAAAAACCTCGTTTTGTGATATAATATATTATATCCATGACAAAGAATGAAATCAACAACATTAATACAAAAGATTTGGAAATCGATAAACTGACACCCGTCATGCAGCAATATTTGCAGGTTAAGCGGGAAAATCCCGATACGATTTTGCTTTATCGACTGGGTGATTTTTACGAAACTTTTTTTGAGGACGCCGTGACGATGTCCAAGGAATTGGAGTTGACACTCACGGGACGTGACGCGGGCGCTCATTACGGGCGGATACCGCTTGCGGGTATCCCTGCCAAGGCGATAAACGGCTATATGGAAAAGCTTGTGCATAAAGGTTACAAAATCTGTATTTGTGACCAGCTTGAAGATCCAAAGTTTGCAAAAGGGCTTGTGAAACGCGGAGTAACCCGTGTAATCACGGCGGGAACCCTGACCGAGAGCGATTTGCTGAAACAAAACTCTAACAACTACATTTGTGCGATGTTCAAGGATGAAAAAAGCGATATTTACGGCTTTGCCTACACCGACATCTCAACGGGTGAATTTAAGGTGACGGAAGCTCCGCTCAACCTTATTATGGGCGAACTTTCCAGGATTTTGCCCGCAGAAATCGTTGCCCCTGCGGTTAACCAAAAAATCATGCCGTTCCAAATCGTCCCCGAGCAGAAAATCGACCTGCCCGACGATATTCAAAAACTTTACAACTGTTCAAAAATCCCGTCAAACGTGTTTGATTTAGAGTTTGCAAAAAACAACCTGAAAGCGATTTTTGAGACGGCATCGCTTGAAGCCTTCGGGTTTTCAAAGTACAAATTGGGGTTTAGAGCGGGCGGTGCCTTGCTTGCCTATATTTGGGAAACCCTTAAATCAAACGTGCCTAAGTTTGAGCGGATTGAAACTTATGAATTATCCGAGTATATGATTTTGGACGGCAGCACCCGAAAAAACCTTGAGCTTACAGAAACTTTACGTGAGAAAAATCGTTACGGCTCGCTACTATGGGCAATAGACAAGACCAAAACCAATATGGGAGCAAGGTTGCTGAAAAATTGGGTTTGTCAGCCCTTAAAAAGTGTTGAGGAAATCCAGGTCAGACAAGATGCCGTGACCGAACTTGTCGAAAAAACGGCAGTCAGAAAAGATTTGGTCGATGCTCTGGAAAAAATCTACGATATTCAACGGCTTTCAACGAGGATGAGCAACACCTCGGCGTCCCCGAGAGATTTTTTGAGCCTGAAAGAGTCGCTTTTTGTGCTTCCGCAAATTATCGAGGTGACAAACGAGCTTGAACACAACCCGTTTGAAAGCATTAGGGATTATATCCCCGAAATTTGCGACTACGCCGACCTTATCGAAAGAACCTTGGACGAAAATCCGCCTATGATTATAAAAGATGGCGGAATTATCAAGCCGGGAGTCAGCGGTGAGCTGGATTATTTCCGTGATTTGCTTCAGGGCGGGCAGAATTGGCTTGAAAAATTTGAAGAAGAAGAAAAAGAAAAAACGGGCATAAAAAGTTTAAAAGTTTCTTACAACAAGGTTTTCGGGTACTATATCGAGGTTACTAATTCGTATCTTAATCTTGTACCACAAAATTACGTGAGAAAACAGACCCTCACAAACGGTGAAAGATTTATTACGGACGAACTCAAAAAGCACGAGGACGACGTTTTGTCGGCGAAATTCAAGGCGTCGGAGCTTGAGTACAAGCTGTTTTCGGATTTTAGAGAGTATTCAAAAGAGTTTGTTACAAAAATCAGAGAGATAGCGGAGTGCGTATCGCGTGCGGACGTTTTCTCTGCGTTGGCGGAGGTTGCGGTTGAGCATAACTACTGCAGGCCGATTGTGGACGAGTCGGACGACTTTGTCGTAAAAAACGGCAGACATCCCGTCTTAGAGCAGATTTTGCCTTTAGGCGAATACGTTGCAAACGACTTGGAGTTAAAGAGCAAATCGAATGAAGATACCCAATTTATGATTTTGACGGGACCGAATATGGCGGGTAAATCGACCTATATGCGTCAAAACGCCTTAATTCTGATTTTGGCACAAATCGGTGCTTGGGTTCCTGCGGATTACGCAAAAATCGGGGTAGCGGACAAGGTTTTCACCCGTGTCGGGGCTTCGGATGATTTAACCCTCGGGCAGTCCACGTTTATGGTCGAAATGGTCGAAACGTCGTTCATTTTGAACTCGGCAACGGACAGAAGTTTCATCTTGCTTGACGAAATCGGACGGGGTACAAGCACCTACGACGGGGTTGCGATTGCGTGGTCGGTTGCGGAATATATTGCAACAAGAATTAAGGCAAGATGTATTTTTGCAACACACTACCACGAGTTAAACGTTATGACAAAAACTTACCCGCAAATAAAGAATTTCAGGATTACGGTTGCGGAAGATAACGGGGAAATACAGTTTTTAAGAAAAATCGTGCAGGGCGGGGCAAGCAAGAGTTACGGGATTCAGGTTGCAAAAATGGCAGGCTTGCCAAACTCGGTCGTCAAGCGTTCACAAGAGCTTATGAGCAGAATGCAAAGAGAGTTCTCGAACAACCTCTCAACCCGCAAGAAGCCGAATGTCTTAGAGGTCGAAGTCCCTCAGCTGAACCTGTTTAGCTGAGGTTACAGGCTTTTTATAACGTTGTAGATTATACGCAGGCGTTCGGTGTCCTGCTTTATAAAATCGAGTTTTTGGGTAATATATTCAAACATGGTCCCGTCACTCAGTTCGTCCGAAAAGGTGAAAAGCTCTTGCGGAGAGATAGATAGAGTCTCAAGTATTTTTTCGAGAGTTTGGGAGGTCATAAAAGCGTTCCCCGTCTCAATGCTGCTCAAAGTCGTTGTCGCAATATTGATTTTCTCGGCAAAAGCCTCTTGGCTCAACCCCTTAATTTTTCTGAGTTGTTGTATTCGCTTCCCCAATTTGATTTGAATATCGTTCTTCATTAATCCCCCTATTGTAATAATTATAAAGATAAATACAAATATTCAAAATAATGTTAAACATGTTGACAATATAGGTTAAACATGTTATAATAAAAATTGACGGTTGCTGATTAAAAAGGAGGTAGAAATGAATAAAAAAGAAAAATCGGCATTTACACTCGCAGAAGTCCTTATTACCATTGGAATTATCGGTGTTGTAGCAGCGTTAATCCTGCCAACAGTGCTAAAAAATATTAACAATGCAATTACGGTTAGTAAATTAAAGAAAAGCTATGCCGAGATTTCGCAAATGGCAAATAACATCAAATTAAATACGGGGTGCGAAACACTGGAATGTACGG
>CAMAML010000130.1 GCA_945836835.1 uncultured cyanobacterium
ATAAAATCCTTTCTTCATCATTCAATCCTCTGACTATACCTGAGGGGGGCTATGTTATAGTCGCCCCTCTCGTATCCTTAAAACCGTTTTTGGAGGAAGAAAAAGTTGAAGTTGACATAAAAACGACTCCCGAGTGGAAAGGTGTTCGCCACATCATAAGCGGAGGACCGTATTTAGTCAGGAATGGTGATGTTTTTGTCGATATGACCGCCCAAAAGCTCGCCTCAATCGGGGGGAAGAACCCGAGAACGGCAGTCGGCTACACGCTTGACAACGACTTAATCATGGTAACCGTTGACGGGCGAGAGGGTGCATCGGTCGGGATGACTTTAATGCAGCTTGCAAGGTTTATGAAAGAAGTCGGGTGCGTAAACGCAATTAACCTTGACGGCGGGGGATCTACCGTAATGTACGTGAACGGTCAGGTTGTAAACCACCCCGCATATAAAGGCGGAATAGCACTTTCAAACGCCCTTGTCCTCTCAAAGAAAACGGTTCAGGAATAAAGTGTAAACGCAGAGCTTACCTGACCTTGAACGGGTAGTCCTTCGGGATTTTCCAGCCATTCATCATTATTAATGCGGTGCAGAACATCGGAGAGGAATTAACCTCATTACAAGAGAATGCTTTACCTGCATATAAATAGGAATTGTTGCTCAGCTCATGCATATAAGGTTCAAACCCCTTTTTGTAATGACGAGTGCCAAAACTGTTAATTAAGTTTTCCGGCGGATAATAATTTGGTGCAAATCGGAACGGAAAGGTCGTTCTACCAACAGCAGCTCTTGAAACTAATTCTTCTTCATTAAAATTTTTTGCATCAGGGTAGAAAAAGTAATCTTTGTTTCCACCTGCTATTGCGATTGTTTCTCCCGCTTCATTTGTATATGAAGAAGTTTTCCCAATCAATAAACTTCCATCATTAAAGTAAATACCATTGTAGTAGTAATTCGTTCCCACAATCGTTTCTTTTTTCAAAACATTCAAATACGGGGCAAGATATTTTTCATAGAATTGTGGGTCGTCAAAGTCCCAGTTTTCTTTTTCGCCGTTGATAACCTCGGACTGCTTAATCGCTTGGTTCATAACTGAATAAACTTTTTGCAGTCTGGTTTCGACAACATGGTTTCTGTAATTTTGGATTAAAGTCGGCATGGTCATGGCGGCAACAACCCCGATGATGCCGATGGTGATTAACACTTCGGCTAATGTAAAGGCGTTGTGTAATTTTAAGTTTTTATTTGTCATTTAGAACTCCTTTTCATAAATCGTTTCCTCCATTATAACATAAAATGGATTTTAAATCCATTTTTGTAAACAAATGTATATAATTATTATTAAATGAATGAAAATATTCTCTCAGTTTTACGAAAAAATATTGCCCGCCACAGAAAGCGGTTCGGTTGTTCGTGCAAACAGTTGTCGGAGCTTATCGGATGCGATTCTTCCTACATTAGCAAGGTCGAAAACGGAAGGATAATTCCGTCCGTCGATAAATTAATCGCTATTGCAAACTATTTTGAGATGCACTTTGTCGATTTATTTAAAGAATAAACGGCTCAAAACATTTCGCAACCAATTAAAAATGCTGAATTTGCAAAACAATTCGCTCAAAACGCTTGTTTGTGGTATCATAAAGAGGCTATGAGTATCGACAGCATTATTGACAATTTATTATCGCCCGTTGCCGACAAAATTTCGGGATTAATTTTCAGCTCGGTAACGGTTAACGGTGTCAAAATAGAGTTTTTGATTGCTCTTTTGATGTTTGCCGCAGTGTATTTTACCTTGCGGACAAAGTTTATCGGATTTTGGGGGTTCAAGCATGCCGTTAAACTCATAACAAAAAATTACACCCACAAAAACGATACCACAAGAAAAAAGCACGGAGAAGTATCGGCGTTTCAAGCACTTACCGCAACGATTTCAGCGTCTGCGGGTATCGGAAACGTGGCGGGTTCCGCGGCTGCCGTTTCAATAGGCGGGCCTGGTGTTATTTTTTGGATGATTATTGCGGGGCTGTTTTCTATGGCTCTAAAGTTTGCCGAAGTTCTTTTGGGACTGAAGTTTCGTCAAATAAACGACGACGGAACGGTTGCGGGCGGTCCGATGTATTACATCCTGAACGGGCTTAAATATAACAAGATTATAGGGAAATTTGCACCGTTTTTGGCTAAAGGTTATGCCGTATGTTGCATTTTTGCGATGATTGGCGGCTGGAATTTGTTTCAAATAAATGCCATGACAACCCAGATAACCGAAGTTACGGGTGGTGAGGCGAGCTTCTTTTATCATAAAGGGTGGTTGCTCGGCTTAATCGTTGCAATTATAACTTATGTAACAATTATCGGCGGGATTAAGGCTATCGGAAAATTTACCTCAAAAGTTACGCCTGTTATGTGTTCTTTGTATGTGGCGTCTGCGTTTATAATTTGCCTTGTAAATATAGGTCATTTCCCGCATACGATAAAACTTATTTTGACGGAAGCGTTTCACCCGAAGGCAATTTCGGGCGGGATGTTTGCGTGCATGCTCTGGGGATTTCGGCGTGCAATGTTTGCAAACGAAGCGGGCTTAGGCACTGCACCGATTGCGTTTTCGGCGGTTAAGACAAACAAGCCCGTAGCACAAGCCTTTATTGCAATGTTACAACCGTTTGTCGATACCGTGATTGTAGGTTCGGCAACGGCGTTTGTCATCGTCGTGAGCGGTGTTTATTTACAAAGTAACGGTTTAGCGGGAATTGAATTAACATCAAAGGCTTTTGCGACCGTTTGTCCGTTTTTCCCGATATTGCTGACTTTTATGGCAAGTTGTTTCGTATTGTCAACGATGTTGTGCGGATCTTATTACGGAATTAAGGGATGGAATTTTCTTTTTGGTGATACAAAATTGACAACAAGGATTTTTCAAGTTATATATTGTATATTCATAGTTGTCGGTTCAGCCATGAACTTCAAAAGTATAATAAATCTTTCGGATGCGTTTACTTTGTTTTTGGCAGTTCCGAACCTGATAGCGGTTTTCATACTTTCGGAGGTTGTTATCAAGGAATTAACGAGGTATTGTAAGAGATATAATGTCGGCTTATTTAAAAAAGAAGAGGAGATAGAAAATGAAGAAAAATTGTCTTGATATTGTTAGACAAAAGTGCGAAAGTTGTAACGGATGTGCTTTGGCACAAACAAGACATAATGTTGTCTTTTCCGACGGCGACGCATCGACTGCAAGAATAGTTTTAATCGGTGAAGCTCCGGGGGAAATGGAAGATGAAACGGGCAGACCTTTTGTCGGACGTGCCGGACAATTATTGACCCAATTCTTGACGGAAGCGGGAATTTCAAGAGAAAAAGACGTGTTTATTATTAACACGGTTAAGTGCCGTCCGCCGGAAAACAGAGTTCCGACCGACGAGGAAAAAGCGGCATGCCGTAAATTCCTCAACGCACAAATTGATATTATTAAGCCTGAGGCTATTGTTTTGTGCGGTGCAACCGCTTTGAAATCGTTCAAGACTTTAGATAAAAAGCAAACCATTTCAAAAGTTCGCGGTCAATGGATGACGATTGACGTTGACGGTGTTGAATACAAAGCTATCACTATTTTCCACCCGTCATACTTATTGAGAAACCACTCTATGGAAGAAGGTTCTCCAAGAAGATTGATGCAGGAAGATTTGAGAAACATCAAGGAAACAATCCTCGGGGACTCAAGTTTTTCAAACAACATTTTTGCGGGAAACAATCTGACGTTTGAAAGTTTGACAACGGTATAGTTCCGACTGTATTTAAATAATTTAATGAGGCTGTCCGAAATTTCGGACAGCCTTGTTGGTTTTATTTTTCCGTAATCTTCAACGCTTCAAACTTTGCCTTCATTGTCGGATTGTTTTTGGTCAACCGTTTTATGCTCAAATCCTCCGCCTTGTCGTTTGCAAGACGCAGATTGTTTTCGGACGACAACAGAGCCTCTTTGATTTTCTTAAGATGATCTATCGTTTTTTCGATTTCATCTATGGCTTTGTGAAATTTTTCGCTCGCAAGTCGGAAGTTTCTCGAGAATTTGTCTTTAAAATCGTTCATTTCCGCCTCGAAATTTGAAACGTCTATGTTTTGAGATTTAATTAGGGCAAGTTCCTTTTGGTAATCAAGCGAATTAAGTGCGGCGTTCCTCAAAATAGTGATAATCGGGATGAAGAATTGCGGGCGGACGACGTACATTTTTTCAAAATGGTGGGACATATCGACAATCCCGCCGTTATAAAGCTCGTTGTCGGGTTCTAAAAGCGAAACGAGGACTGCGTATTCGCAATCCTTTTCACGCCTGTCTTTGTCGAGTTCTTTTAAGAAATCCGTGTTCTTTTTCTTTGTGGAAGTCGTGTCTGCCTCGTTTTTCATCTCAAACATTATTGAAATATATTCACCGCCTTCACTTGAAAAATCCCTGAAGATATAGTCGCCCTTACTTCCTGTTTTGGCGTCGTTGTCTTTTTCAAAATAAGCGTCCTTAAAGCCCGTTGCACGA
>CAMAML010000131.1 GCA_945836835.1 uncultured cyanobacterium
CAAAATCCCTTGAATACATCCGTCCTCACCGTATTTACCATGGAGTGCGTTAAATGCATAGTCAAACTTTCCGTCCGCAAGTTTTTTTGCTATATTTTCATCGACCACGACCATTTCGGCGTTGTCGTAGCCGAGGCGTTTCAAGGCTTCAAAACAACCTTTCCCCGAACGCATCGAAACCTCTTTTTCAGATGACATTCCGCCACACAATACCACTATTTTCGCATTTTTTTCTACTTTACGTTTAATATCCCGCATAATCTAACCTCATTTTCGTTCTTATTTCCCAAGTACCTGACTTCGGGTTGTAATTCTATATTATACCTTTTTTTTACCCCGTCAAACATTTTTAACATTAACCCTAAAACTTGCTCTGACGTTGCGTTTTGAGTGTTTACAATAAAATTTGCGTGGTTTTCCCAAACCTTAACTCCTCCTTGTGAAAACTCTTTTGCCCCAATACTTTCAAGCAGTTTTCCCGCAGAATTTCCCTCGGGATTTCTGAATACGCTCCCGCAATTCGGAAGAGCCAAGGAAGGCTGGTGCGATTTTCTGAACTCCAAATTTTCGCTCATTTTCTTTTGGATTTCGTCGGGATTTTTTTTATCCAAAACGAACTCCGCTCCAAGGATGACAATACTTTCCGCCTGACACCGAGAAGTCCTGTAATCAAATCCCATCTCTTCTTTTGTAAGCTCAAAAACTCCTTTTTCTTTTGAAAAACAAACCACCTTAACGAGCTTGTCGCTGATACACTGCCCGTGAGCCGACGCGTTCATAAAAACGTTTCCGCCGACAGAGCCGGGGAAGCCTATCATAAATTCAAACCCGCTCAAACCCTGCTTTGCCACTGTTTGAGATAGTTTGGGGCCTTTTACCCCACATTCGGCAAAAACTTTTGTCCCGTCAATTTTTATACCGTCCATTTTTGAAGTTACGATAACCGCCCCGTCGTAGCCGTCTGAAGATACAAGAGTGTTTGAAAAATTGCCAAAAATTTTTGCTTCACCTTCATTTTGGGCAACCTCGACAAACTCGTCGACGCTTTTTGGGAAATAGCATCTTGCGACAGCTCCGCCGATTTTGAGGCTCGTCAAATTTTTTACGTTAAAATTTTCTACGCACTCAACCTGCAACGCCGACAACCTCATCATTTAACTTCAAAAGTTCTTTGCCTAAAGCCGTTACCGTACCTGCTCCAAGGGTTATGACAACGTCATTTTCTTTTAGCGACGGGAAAAGTTTTTTTGCAACCGACTTCATATCCCCCGAAAAGTAATCAACGGGAGAGGAAAATTTTTCGCTCAATTCGGCAGAAAATTTTTCGGAATTTATCCCAAAGATTTCATCTTCGGACGCTGCGTAAACATCGGTTACAACAACTCTGTCCACGTCATTAAATGAACACAAAAATTCATCCCAAAGGTTTTGCAAACGAGTGTACCTGTGAGGTTGGAAAACCGCAATAACGTTTTTGGATTTAAAGGAAGTTTTTGCAGCCGACAACGTTGCTTTAATCTCTGTCGGATGGTGTGCGTAATCGTCATAAAGGCTTACGCCACAAAACTCTCCGACATACTGAAACCTTCTTCCCATGCCTGTAAACGTTTCAAAATGAGGTTTTACAAGGTTCAAATCTACACCCGCCTGATGAAGGCTCGCCAGAACAGAGAGCGAGTTGTAAACGTTATGAACGCCTTTTAAAATAATCTTCAAATCACACAAAAATTTTCCCTTAAAATAAACGTCAAAGGTCGTGTAATTTTCTTCAAAAACGATATTTTTTGCAAAATAATCAGCGTCACTGCTCAACCCGAAAGACATAGTCTTATGACAGTGTAAACATTTTGACGCATTACAGTCGTTGTTCACCAAAACGACCCCGTCTGCGGGCATTTTTGAGATGAATTTTTCAAAAGTTTCCTTAATCGACTGCAACCCGTTTTTGTAAAAATCCAAATGATCCGCCTCCAAATTATTTACGACGCAAATATTTGGAACGTATTTGACAATGGTGCCGTCGCTTTCGTCCAATTCCGCACAGAAAAATTTACCGTCTTGGCAAGCCGCGTTTGTATCCAATTCGGGGATAATTCCGCCCACAACGTAAGAGGGTTTTAAGCCCGCTTTTTCTAAAACGTACGAACTCAACCCGCTTGTGGTGGTTTTGCCGTGAGTACCCGAATATCCGAGAAAAAATTTACCTTCCCTCGATATTTCCGCCAACAAATCCGAGCGGTGATATATAGGTAGCCCCAATTCTTTTGCCCTTATAATCTCGGGGTTTGTATCTCTTATCGCCGTACTTGCAATAACTACGCAATCTTCGGGAACATTTTCGGCACTATGACCAATGGTAACTTTTGCACCGAGTTTGACAACTTTTTGGACATATTTGCTCTCGGAAATGTCAGATCCCGACACCTCGCAACCGTTTTCGAGCAAATATTTTGCCAAACCGCTCATCCCTACTCCGCCTATTGCTATAAAATGATATTTCTTCTTATTCAACTTAACTTATCCTTAATCAAATGTATTTCGGTAACATTCCAATTATAATACATAAATATTTTTACGACCGATATTTTATCAATTATTTACATTTAATTTTGCGAGGTCTCAAGTGCGGATTTTCCCCTAAGTTTTCTATGGTAAGTTATGGCGAACCTGTGAGCCTCGTCACGTATCCGCTGGATTACGTAGAGTGCTGCGGACTCTCTCGGTAACATCACGGATTTTGATTGATGCGGAAGAAAAACTTCCTCCTGACGTTTTGCAAGGCTCACAAAATCAATCCCTTCAACCCCCATCTCTTCAACTATTTGCATTACACTTGATAGCTGTCCTTTTCCGCCGTCAATGATGATTAAGTCGGGCTTTGCCCACTTTTTTTCGCCAAGGTGTGAAAGTCTTCTTGTTAAAACTTCTTTCATCGACATAAAGTCGTCGGGCTTGCCTTCGGTCGAATTAATCTTGAATTTCCTATATTCGGACTTTTTCGGCAACCCGTTTATGAAAGTTACCATTGACGCAACCGTATTAGTCCCCTGAATGTGCGAAATATCGTAACATTCCATTCGATGAGGGAAGTTTTTTAGCTTTAATTTTTCCGCAAGATATGAGCCGATTTCGTTAAAATCTTCGTTAATTTTTACCATTTTTTTGATTTTTGCGTTATCCAAAACTACACGAGCGTTTTTATCCGCAAGTGCCTGCAATTCTTTGCCCTGCTTAGATTTGCCGTAACTTATCAAAACGTTTTTGCCCGAGATGACTTTTAACCACTCTTGATAAAGTGCTTTTTCGCCGACTGCCTCCAGCTCGTTCGACACAATCCTGTCGGGAAACTCAAGAGATAGCGTGTTGTAGTATTCCTTGAAAAAAGTCGCAAAAAATTCCGCCCTGTCCTCTGCCTCGATTTCGTAAGTGAAATCTTTTTTATCAATAAGCCTGCCCTCACGTATCATCAAAATCACTATCGCAAAAATGCCGTCCTCGTTGAGCATAGATATAACGTCCTCGTTAAGCCCCGTGTTTTCATAGACGACTTTTTGCTTTTCCAAAGTCTTTTTAAGATCAAAAAAACTGTCCCTTAACCTTGCCGCCTTTTCAAATTGCTCGGTGTCGGCGTACTTTTGCATCTGTTCTTGAAGCTGTTTCATCAGCTCGGTTTGACGTCCCGACAAAAACAGTTCTGCCTGTTTTACAAGGTTCTTGTACTCCTCGCTTGTGACAAGGTTTTGGCACGGTGCCAAGCACCGCCCAATCTGATAATAAAGGCACGGACGGTCTTTAAATTTCGGGGTTTTGCACTGCTTTAGCGGAAAAATCTTTTTCAAGAAATCTAACGTCGCATACATCGCCCGAACATCCGTGTAAGGTCCGTAGTACCGACCTTTTTCGGGGTTAAGGTTGCGTTTTCTCACAACCGTAATCCTTGGAAAATCTTCGTCAGTGATTAGAAAATACGGATACTTTTTGTCGTCTTTAAGAAGAATATTGTACTTGGGCTTGTGCTTTTTTATAAGGTGGTTTTCAAGAATAAGCGCCTCGACCTCGGTGTTTGTGATGATGTACTCAAGTCTTTCAATTTGAGAGACAAGCACCTCAACTTTCACGCTGTCGTGGTGCTTGCGGTTGAAATAACTCAACACACGGCGTTTGAGGATTTTTGCCTTGCCGACATAGATTATCTCGTCGTTTTTGTTGTAGTAAATATAGCACCCCGGAAGGCTCGGCAAAAGTTTTAACGTCTGTTTAAGGCTCTCGTTCATAAGTAGATTATAGCACACAAATCAGGTAAAATCCACAAATATTCTGATTGTTAACCCGTTAAGGGAAAATTCCGCTCAGCCTCCGTGGAAATTTTATAGTTTTTAACTCGATTTCATTTTTCTTACCTCTTTTGTTTGTACCCTTTCTTTTTTACTAAAAACTCTAAAGCGAGTTTTTTGTCCACTTTT
>CAMAML010000132.1 GCA_945836835.1 uncultured cyanobacterium
ACGGCGGAAAACACCGTAACAATTCAAGGTAACATTAAGCATCCCGCAACTTATGCCTACAAAGACGGCATGAGATTGTCGGATATTTTGAAGAGCGAAAAAGAACTTTTAGAAGAAACATTTATATATCAAGCGGTTATCAGGAGGGTTTCGGGAGATAATAATCAGATAGAAACAATTCCAGTCTTTTTGAAAGAATTTTTTGCCGGCATGAACGACCCTCTTTTACAGCCGAAAGACGTTATCAATATTTATAAGAACACAAATTCCCAATTTGTTGACGTTTACGGTTGCATAAATAAGCCGAAACATTTAACATATAAAGACGGAATGACCTTAAATTCTTTGATGGCGGATATTCAGTTTATCGAGTCGGATGTGGCGGATAGGGTTGCGGAAAATTCCGAAGAAAAAGAAGAGGTAGAGGTTTCTCTAAAAGGTGCGGTAGACAAGGATGACGTTCATTTAAGCGGTGCTACCGAAAACTCAAACAAGCTCATCCCGACCGAAAACGTTGCGGTTGAAATTACCTCAAAAAGCGGAGACACAACCGTTTATTACCTGTATGATATTATGATTAATTCGGACAGAATTAAGTCTATCTCGATAAATCCCGATGACAGGGTGTTCTTCAGAACTCTGAGAGATAACGAGAGTGTCAAGACCGTAAAAGTTTCGGGGTTTGTCAATAAACCCGGGGTATACAGGTTCGTTGAAGGGAAACGCCTTGCCGATATGATAAAAGATGCGGGCGGACTTAATAAAGACGCCGACTTAAGAGGGGTTGTCTTTAAGCGTGCAAACATTCAGGGAAGGCAGGTTGAACTTGCCGTGAAAAACAACGACAGAGACATAAGACTTCTCGAAGGTCGTATTGCAAGCGGTTATAAGCAGTCTAAAGATGATCAAGGCAACAAAATGGATATGTTGAACCTTATGCAATCCGAGAGCGATAATATGTCCGCAAGATATAACGGTCAAATTGCCTTGAATATTAAGGACAACAATTTGAATAAGATAAAAGACATCGACAATCTGCTTTTACAGGACGGAGATGATATATATATCCCGAGAATGGCTACTCAGGTCAGCGTTATCGGGGAAGTCTACAACGAGCAGTCATTTATATACCAGCCAAATACAACGGTTAAAGATTACGTAAAGCTCGTGGGCGGATATACTCCGAATGCGAACAGGTTCAGACTTTACAAGGTCGGCGTAAACGGCAGAGCCGTAAAGGTTCATAAGAGTACTAGAGTTGCTGCGGGAGATACGATTGTCGTTCCGAGAAGAATTGCGGGTAACGATTATATAACCCCAATTTGCGATACTTTGAGAGGATTGGCGTCGTTATTCATTATGGCGTTTGCAATCAACAGATGGTAATAATTTAACAAAGGAGAAAAAATGGAAGTTATAAATAATTGTCCGCAAGATGAATTTGACGAAGAACTGACGATTGATTTTAAGAAAATACTGTTTTCTCTGTGGTCGAGAAGGTATTTGATTGTCGGAGTGTTTGTGTTGGTCTTTGCTTTGGCGGTATGTTCGACATTTATTATGGCGAAAAAGTATACCGTTGACGCAGACTTATACATCAGCAAGTCAAACAATTCCAATCTGATGGAGTTCAACCCTTACGTATTGTCGGATTTTGACGGGAAAGGGCTTAGTATCGGGGGGACAAATCCTTTGGCGAATGATTTGGAAATTATGCAATCCCCGCTTGTTATTGATAAGGTTATTCGTGAAAACGATATAAGGTTCAAAAAATTATACGGCTTTATCACGACCCAAAAGACCGGGCAGTACGTGACAGCCGAAAATTTCGTGAAGAATATTTCTTTTGAGAATAAAAAAGGTACAAATGTTATTACAATTTCTTATAAGAGTAAAAACAGAGAACTCGCTTATAATATCGTAACCTCAGTTATCACAAATTACATAGAGCTTCAAAAAGAGATAAACAGCGAAAAATCCAAGTCCGATAAAAAATTAATCGAACAAGAATACAACAGGGCAAAATCCGCATTGAATAAAAAGATAAGCAGTGTAAGCGGGCTTCCGTCAAATGCGGTCAGCGGTAGCGGGAATTTAGCTGCAATGAGTGCTTTTTCAACCTCCGCACAAAAGGCTATGTCTACAATTCAAGGTCAATATGTTGCGGGCGAGCGTTCAAGACTTTCGGTTACCGAAGATGCGGAAAAAGTTGCTCAGTTATCTTCAAAGTTGGAGTGGGCAAAACTTGTTGAAAGTGTCTCCGACACCTCTAAGGTTCTTGTTTTAAAAGCCCCGAGACAACTGCAGGAGTGGGAACAAACTTCCCCGAAACTTTTTACAAATATTCTTTTTGGTGTTGTTTTTGGGGTGATTTTTGCTTTGATTGCCGTAATTGTAGCTGAGATTACCGACAGGAAACTCGATTATTCCGCTTTGAGCGAAAAGATTATTTATAATTTGGAGAAAGATTTTACCGAATTGAAGATGATTTTGTTTGCAAATTCAGGCAAAAGGATTACCCTTGTCGTGTTTGAGCAAATCCCTTCCAACATTCTTGAAAAGCTCAAAGAATTTGACAATATCAATATGATAGAGGGTGATGTTTCAAAGCACTTTGCTAATGGTGTTGCGGCGGCTGACGATGTTATCGTTTTTGCAAGTATAGGTAAAACCGATGCAAAACGATACAAACAGGTTAAACAAATGCTTGGCGAGATGAGAAAAAATATCTTGGCGGAAGTTTTGGTTTAGAAAAAACAAAGGAGAAAGAAAATAAATGAGAGTAAAAGAGCAAAAACAGATGTGGGAAGCAAACTCCATGGGGAGTTTTGACCGATTGAAGTTGAAGATGAATAATTTTGGGATTGATATGACGTTGTCGTATTTAGGTCATAATTTCAGCAAGAAAAAGTTAGTTAATCTTGCAAAAGTTTTTGAAAAGATAGCTGGTTCTAAGGGCGGAATTAACCATGCAAAGAGAATGCAGTGGTTGTTTGAGTCCGAACATCCACATTTACTTTGGTGGAAAAAGATTTTGACCGAATTAGATCCGAATTGCCGTAACAAGTGGATTAAGAACTTTTTCGTAAACGGATATTACGGCGACAATTTGAGAAAGCGTTCCGAGTTTAACAAGAAGAACGGATTTTTCCCGCCGACGGTTTTGCTTGCAAGTATTACGAAGAACTGTAATTTTCACTGCAAAGGTTGCTGGGCGCACGAGTATGACGTGAGGGAGGATTTGTCAAAAGAAAAATGGAGAGAAATTTTCACGGAAGCTCGTGATGTTATGGGGATACACATTTTTCCTATTGTCGGCGGAGAACCTTTCTGTCGCAAAGAGTTTCTTGAGCTTGCGGAAGAATTTAACGATTGTGCGTTCATAACTTTCACAAACGGCTCTTTGCTTACCGAAAAGACGGTGGAAAAACTCAAAAAGCTCGGAAACGTTCACCCTATGTTTTCGCTTGGCGGATTGAGGGAAAATAACGATAAAATCCGTGGCGAAGGCTGTTTTGATATGGTTATGGAGAAAATGGACATGCTTAAAAAGGCGGGAATTTTCTTCGGAAACTCAATTACGGTCACAAAAGAAAACTGTGATGAGGTAACGTCGGATGAGTTTATGAAAATGCTGTCGGACAAAGGCTCTTTATGGTCGTGGTTCTTCCATTACGTGCCGGTCGGGGATAATCCTGACGTGGATCTTGTACCTGATGCAAAACAAAGACAAAAGATTTTGAAAGCGGTTTATAACGCAAGAAATACGCTCCCTATGATGACGGTAGATTTTTGGGGTGACGGACCTGAGATGATGGGCTGTATTGCGGGCGGAAGACAGTACATTCACGTAAACCCTAAGGGAGACGTTGAACCTTGCACGTTTATCCACCTTGCAACTCATAACCTCAATAATTGCACCTTGACCGAGGCATTGGCATCTCCGTTTATGACGGCAATCAGGGACGGAATACCTTATGAGGACGGCAATATGCTGAGACCTTGTATGATTGTGGACAGACCTGACATTTTGAGAAAATATTATGAGGAATTTCACCCGTACGAAACTCACGAAAAAGCTGCGGATTACCTGACAAACCCTGAAATTACAAAGAAAATCGATAAATATTCTCAGGATGTTAAGGAAATCTTGGACGAAGACTGGCGAAATAACTTGTGGATGACGATATTCCCGCTGGAAGGTGAATATTACATCGACAGGGACAGATTTTGTTCAACCGAACCGCCTAAAAACAGTTGCGGCGGAAGCTGCTCGTGCTGTGGCGGAAAGTGTTAAACATTTCCCGCAAAGAGGAGGATAATCCTTAGAAGAGATATACAATATAGAAAGATGGACCGGTGTCCGAGTAAAGACAACGTTGGGTAATCCCGGCAGTACCTTGAAGGTGTGGTGTGTTGTTCGGAGGGTCTATCTTTTTTATGTTT
>CAMAML010000133.1 GCA_945836835.1 uncultured cyanobacterium
AACGGTCGAACATTATTAAAAATCAGAGCAATTTCGGGAAATTTTTCGATGGCTTCGATTCGTTTTTCAAGGCAATCACGCTCCCAACCATCATCACTTTCCAAAAAAGCAATCCATTCCCCCGAAGTCTCCTCAAGCGCTTTCAAAATTGAATTTTTAAGCCCGAGATTTTGTTCGTTTTGAATAAATTTTATTCGATTGTCCGAGTTTGCAAAATCCAAGATAACTTGAGCGGAATTGTCTATTGAGCAGTCGTCAATAATTATCAGTTCCCAATCGGAAAAAGTTTGAGCCTGAACCGATTTAATCGCTTCTGAAATTAGGCTTGCGTAATTGTAACTTGTCATTATAACGGAAATTTTCATAACAACTTACCTTATATCAATCACGGAAACGCCGTCTCCGCCCTCGTTATCCTCGCCGGGGCGAAACTTTGCGACATATGGAGATGTCAAAAGATAATCTCTTACGGCGGATTTTAACGCCCCCGTCCCATGCCCGTGGATTATTGTAACGGGCGTAAGACTTGCAAGACTTGCTTTATCAAGGTAGATTTCCAGCTCGTTTAAGGCGTCTTCAACCCTTGCCCCTCTTAAATCCAGCCTGTTTGATATGTTTATCTTATGAAGTTTGAAACTCTCTAACTTTGACGGTGAGTAAGCAGAACTTTTTCGATCAAAATCTTTGTTGTAGGGAATAAGTTTGTCTTTTTTTACGGTCATCTTAATCCCGCCCATAAGTACATTGAGTCGCCCTTTATTATCGGGAATACTTTCGATGGTAACCGTCGAAAAAGTATCTTTTAACATGAGCTTTGCACCTAATTTAATATTAGCCCAATTTATCTCCTCAAACTCTTCTTTGTCATTGTATAAGTCGACTTTGCCCTGATAATTTTCATCGAGTTTGCCAAGGCGGGAGTAGGCACGCCGTGCAATTTTTTCTGACTTGTCTTGTCTTAATTCGTCCAAAATTTTCTTGATTTCCCCTTTTGCCTCCAAAAGTTCAAAATCAAAGCGACGTTTAATCTCTTTTACCGCTTTTTTCTTGTCGCTTTTAACTTCCGCAAGTTTTTTTTCGTAATCAAGTTTTAAATTTTCCGCCTCTTCTTTTAAAATCTCGGTTTCTCTCAAGGTTTCGTTGAGTTTTTGGCGGGTTTCCTGCAATTTTTCGACCACAAGAACGGAGGGATCTTTTTGCTCTACAAGGGTTGTTTTTGCTTTGTTGATAACCTCTTTATCCAGCCCTAAGTTTGCGGATATTGCAATGGCGTTACTCAAGCCCGGAATGCCCGTAAGGAGCCTGTATGTCGGTTTGAGCGATTGGGTGTCAAATTCTACCGAGGCGTTTTTAAAAAGCGGGTTTTCATATTCAAGTGATTTTAATTCGCCGTAGTGGGTAGTAACGGTCGAGAAAGCACCTTTTTCAACAACCCTTTCCATAATACTTTTTGCAAGCACGGCACCTTCTGTCGGGTCGGTTCCCGCACAAATTTCATCGAGCAGTACGAAACTCTCTTCGTCGCAATTTTCCACAATTTCAATAATGTTTTTCATATGGGATGAAAACGTAGAAAGGCTTTGCAGAATACTCTGTGCATCTCCGATGTCCGCAAAAACTTTTTGAAACGGATAAACTTTTGCCATGGTGCAAGGCAAAAACATGCCGGCCCTTGTCATTAGAATAAATAATCCGACAGTCTTGAGGGACACGGTTTTTCCGCCGGTGTTCGAGCCGGTTATAACGATTGATTTGTAGTCTCTTCCTATCTCAAAATCGTTTGATACAATGTTTTCCACCGTCCCAATTAAAAGCGGGTGTTTCATTTTTTCAAAGATTAACTCTTTTTTATCCGTTAAAATTTCGGGCGCGGTTGCCTTAATTTTTGCGGCATATCTTGCTTTTGCAAAATGAAAATCAAGCTCGGATAAGATTTTTTCGGTCTTTTTAAGAGACGGGAGCTGAAATTTTATCATCTGCGTTAATTCCGCTAAAATTCTAACGCATTCGGCATGGATGTTTGCCTCGGTTTCTCTTAACTTATTGTTCAGCGGGACAAGGCTTTCGGGTTCAATATAAAAAGACCTGTTTGTTGCGGATACGTCATGAACAATCCCTCTGACTTTGCTCTTTTCGGACGCCTTAACCTGAAAGACGACACGCTCATCACGAGTGGTGTAAATTGCCTCCTGCAGATGTTTTACAAAGTCGGCGGAGTTTAAAAGTTCGCCGATTTTACCTCTTATTGATTTTTCGGTTTCTCTTAACGACGCCCATAAGCCTTTTAATTCGGGCGTCGCATCTTTTTTTATCTCGCCGTTCGCATCAAATGTTGAAAAGATTTTTTCTTCTAAATCCCTGTCCGAAGTCAGGTTTCGTGCCATAGTATTCAGGAGACTGTCAAGTTTTAAGTTTTCGTTCATAAAATTACGAACAATCCGTGAGGTGCGAAGAGTTTTTGCAACATCGATTATTTCACTTTCAGAAAGGTAAGTAACGGCGGAATGTTTTTCTATCTCCGAAATTTCAGCAACAAAATCCAACGGCAAATCGTTTGGCATGTCCAAAACTGACATCGCCTCCCTTGTACATTCCTGCGATTTTATAACGTCGTCGTGAGATTGTGACGGCATAAGGCTGAGACACAAAGATTTACTTTGCAAACACTTAGCATATCCCGACAAAATTTCTTTTATCTTATCAAATTCCAGTGCGTTCAAACTGTTATCAATTATTTCCATATTCTAAAGATACCACAAAAGATTTTATTTAACAAAAACACTCGAAAAATTTTTCGAGTGTCATAATTACACAATAATACACAAATAGATTTTTATTAAATATTTGCCAAAGTTTTCCAATAATCGTGAGCCTGTTCAAACTTATAAGCCATATTGAAGAGCTTGCTTTCCTGCAACTGAGGTGCAAGAATTTGCAACCCGATTGGCATGCCGTCTTTGTCAAATCCCGCAGGCACGCTCATCCCCGGAATACCCGCAAGGTTAGCGGAAATTGTTGCAATATCTGTCAAATACATCGACAATGGATCCGATGCCTTCGCCCCAATGTCAAAAGCCGTATTAGGACAAGTCGGCGAAATAAGTATATCAACCTTTTTAAACGCTTCCTTAAAATCTTCCGTTACCAAAGCTCTCATCTGTTGAGCTTTTTTATAATATGCATCGTAATAGCCTGAACTCAGTGCGTAAGTTCCGAGCATTATACGACGTTTAACTTCAGCCCCAAAGCCTTCGGCTCTCGATTTTGTGTAAAGCTCCATAAGGTTTTCCGAATTGTTGGTTCTATATCCGTAGCGTACGCCGTCAAATCTTGCAAGGTTTGAACTGCACTCAGCCGTTGCCAAAATGTAGTAAATACCGATTGAATATTTTAACTTCGGCAAAGAAATTTCAACAATTTCACATCCCGCTTTTTTGTAGGTTTCAATGGCGTTTTCTATTGCTTTTTGAACATCTTCCGTTACACCTTCCGCCAAAAGTTCTTTGATAACCCCGACTTTTTTGCCCTTAATATCGTCGTTAAGGTTTGCCGAATAGTGTTCGACAGGCAAGTTTAAAGAGGTCGAGTCTTTAGGATCATGACCCGAGATAACTTCCAAAAGGTTAGCGGCATCTTCAACAGAGCGGGCAAAAGGTCCGATTTGGTCTAAGGATGACGCAAAAGCAATAAGCCCGTATCTTGAAACACGTCCGTAAGTAGGTTTCATCCCGACAACGCCGCAGAAAGACGCAGGCAATCTGATAGATCCGCCGGTGTCGGACCCGAGAGCCAAAGTCGCTTCACATGACGCAACACTTGCCGCTGAGCCGCCCGAAGATCCCCCCGGAACTTTATCTAAATTCCACGGGTTATGAACCTTTTTAAACGCAGAGTTTTCGTTCGATGACCCCATCGCAAACTCGTCCAAGTTAGCTTTCCCTACAATCGGGACAAGGTTATTTAAAAGTTTTTCCGTAATCGTTGCATTAAACGGGGATACAAAATTTTCCAAAATTTTGCTTGATGCCGTGGTCTTTGACCCGATTAAGTTCATATTGTCTTTGAGTGCAAGCGGAATACCTGCCAAAAGCGGTAACTCTTCCCCTCTTGCAATCTTTTCGTCAACTTTTTTTGCGGTCTCAAGTGCGGTTTCTTTTGTCAAAGAATTGAAACATCCCAATTTATCTTCAAGTTCGTCAATTCTTTCAAAGGCAGCATTCGCAAGCTCAACCGCCGATATTTCTTTATTCTTAAGAGCAAGACTTTGCTCCGTTGCCGTTTTTCTTAAAAGCTCGTTCATATTTTCTCCTTAGCTGTTCCTCTCTTGATACTACGACAAACATAGCCTTGTGACAAGTATTTGTAAAACTCATGTAAAATTTTTGAAAAATATTTTACTTATC
>CAMAML010000134.1 GCA_945836835.1 uncultured cyanobacterium
TTATGAAAGGAGTTTTATGAAATATTTTTGGTTGTACATTGTTGCAATTATTGCATCCTTAGGCGGGTTACTTTCGGGCTATGACACAGGTGTCATCTCGGGAGCGTTGTTGTTCATCAACGAGTCGTGGAACCTTGCTGACACGGAACAGGGAATTTTGGTCAGCTCGGTATTAATCGGTGCAGTCATAGGGGCTGCCACAAACGGGGTTTTAGCAGACATTTTCGGGCGAAGAAAGATTATCATGGCAACCGCCGTTATCTTCGTTTTAGGCTCGATAATGTGTGCGTTTGCCCCAAATGCCTTGGTGCTTATCGCATCGAGAATTTTTGTCGGGTTTGCGGTCGGGATTGTTAACTTCGTTGTCCCGCTCTATCTTTCCGAAATATCCCCGAAACATCTTCGCGGAACGCTTGTCTCGCTTTACCAGTGGGCAATTACGGCAGGAATTTTGTTCTCGTATTTTATAAACGCCGTTTTTGCACACGCGGTTTATAACTGGCGGTGGATGCTCTTTGCGGGCGTCGTTCCGGGACTTATTCTGTTCATCGGAATGTACTTTATGCAAGACACTCCGAGGTGGCTTGTCAGCAAAAATCGAGAAGAAGAGGCTAAAAAAGTTTTTGAAAAAATTGAACCCGATATTGACGCCGACAAGGAAATCGAGGTCGTCAAAAAGGTGCTGAAAACCGAAGGGGAAAACGGCAATAAAAAATTCCAATTCAGAAAATGGATGATTATGCCGTTTGTGGTCGGTATCGGGATTATGTTTGCCCAAATTTGTACAGGGATAAACACTATTATATATTATGCACCGACAATATTTAAAAATGCGGGGTTTGAAAGCAACATAACCGCAATATACGCAACAACGGGCATTGGGGTCGTGAACTTCCTGATGACGATTGTAGCTCTTTATTTTACGGACAAACTCGGGCGTAAACCGCTTTTATACTTCGGCTTGACGGGTGTAATGCTGAGTTTAATCGCGTTAGGATGTGCGTTTCAATTTGCCGACTTCTTCGGCGAAAATATGAAATGGATTGCGGTCGGAAGCCTTGTAACCTACATAATCTGTTTTGCGATGAGCCTCGGACCGATAGGCTGGATTTTAGTGTCGGAAGTTTTTCCGCTAAAAATCAGAGGGATTGCGATGAGTATTTGCACGGTGTCAAACTTTGCGTTTAATTTCTTCGTCGTAAGCAGTTTTCCTATTTTACTCCATAGAATTGGCGGGGCGTACACGTTTTGGGGGTTCGGACTTGTTTCTTTCCTGTGTATCGTCTTCGTTTACTTCTGCGTCCCCGAAACCAAAGGAATTTCGCTTGAAAAAATCGAGGCAAACTGGGTTCACGGCGTCCACCCGAGAGATTTTTAGTATTTAGGTTAAGTTTGCTTAATAATTTTTACCGTTAATACTTGCAAAAAAATTATTTTCGGATAAAATAAGAATACTCACATCCTCGAGTATGGCACCGTCATTAAGTGCCGAAGATATGAAAGGTAAATATACAATGGCAAATATTAAATCATCTAAAAAAAGAGTTCTTATTGCTGAAAGAAACAGACTTAGAAACGTAGCAATGAAGTCATCCATCAAAACAGCTTTGAAAAAGGCTTTGGAATTGGCATCAAGCGATGACAAAGAGGCTTTAAACTCTGCGATTTCAAGAGCATATCAATTATGCGACAAGGCTGTAAGCAAAGGTGTTTTGCACAAAAATACCGCAGCAAGAAGAAAATCAAGATTGGTTCTTGCTGTTAAAAGAATACAAGAAGGCAAATAAGTCGCTTGTTTTGGATAGGAAATGCTGAAGTAGGTAAGAACGGATTTTAAGAAATTAAAGTCCGTTTTTATTTTGTTTGTGATAAAATACGGGATATGGATATGAAGAAGAGAAAAATAAGTATTATAGGTTCTACGGGTTCAATCGGGACGCAGGCACTCGAAGTAATCGAAAAATTGACGGACAAGTTTGAAATCGTTGCACTTGCGGGCGGAAAGAACGTTGACCTTTTAACAAAACAGGCTTTAAAGTTTAAACCAAAATACATTTATGCAAGTATGCCAATAAAAATCGACGGAATACAAAACCTATCATCGCTCGACGAGATTGCCGAAAACAGGGAAAACGACATTATTCTTGTGGCATGCTCGGGCAAAATCGGACTTAAGCCGACACTTAAAGCGATAGACAACGGGATTGACATAGCATTAGCCAACAAGGAAACCCTTGTTATGGCGGGCGATATAGTGATGAAGAGGGCAAGGGCAAACGGAGTTAACATAATCCCCGTGGACAGTGAACACTGTGCAATTCACCAGTGCATAAAAAATATTTCTCAGGTGGAAAAACTTATAATCACGGCAAGCGGAGGTCCTTTTTTAAGAAAAACGACGGAAGAGATGAAAAATGCGACGGTTGAGCAGACCCTAAAGCACCCGAGGTGGAATATGGGGCGAAAAATTACGGTTGACAGTGCAACCTTGATGAACAAGGGGTTGGAAATCATTGAGGCACATCATCTTTTCGGGTTTGACTACGACAAAATCGAGGTTGTGGTTCATCCGCAAAGCGTTGTCCATTCAGCAATCGAGTATGTGGACGGGAGCGTCATTGCACAAGTGGGATTGCCGAGTATGCATATCCCTATCCAGTACGCAATCACTTATCCCGATAGATTTGAGGGGATTAAGTCAAAGAGTTTTAGTTTTGCGGATATTGCAAGATTGGACTTTGAAAAACCTGATTTTGAAAAGTTTCCGAGCTTGAATATGGCATACAACGCAGGGCGTGAGGGTGGTACGGCGACGGTTTGCCTGAACGCAAGTAACGAAGAGGCGGTTATGGCGTTTTTAGACGGCAAAATTAAACTGTACAATATTTACGAGCTTGTCGAAAAAATGATGTCCTCACATAACGTCATCAAAACTCCGACGATTGACGAAATCTTTGAGACTGACAACGAAATCCGACAAAAAACAAAAGAATTAATCGCCAAAATATAGCCACTTGGTTATTTTATGAATAATTTAGTAAATTTTTGTAAACATTTTGAGTAATATGTCCGAAATTGGCTCATGTATGGTTTATATTATACATGAGGTGAACGAAATGAAGAAATTATTTTTAATTTTATTTGGAATTTTATTTATGACGGCAAGCGTTAACGCCGAGAATTACACGGTGAACGCCTACGACGATTACGGGCGAAAAACGGGGAGTTATTACACAAACGGAAACTCTACGAGCGTGTATGACAGTTACGGACAAAAAAGCGGTTCTATTATGAAAACTTCGTCGGGATATTCGACTTACGACGCTTACGGCTCCAAGACAGGGTCTTATCAGGAAACTTCGAGCGGGTTTTCTCACTACGATAGTTACGGCAGGAAGGTTGAAAGTTATCAAAAAAATTCCGACGGTAGCATGTCGATTTATGACAGTTATGGCAGAAAAACGGGGACGCTCCGACCAAATTCGTCGGGAGAAATCGTCAAATACGACAGTTACGGGCGAAAAATCGGGACTTTCAGGAAGTAGTCGTTTATGAAAAAAATCAAGACCGTATACTCCGATTTTGACGGAACCATAACAAAAAAAGACGTCGTAAGCAGCTTTTTTGAAGAGTTTGGGGGGAACACCCGACTTGCGTATAAAAAGCTGTGGATTGAGGGCAAAATTTCCTCGCTCGAAAACACCAGACACCAAATCTCATCGGTAAAAAACCTTCCTGAAGCGGTTTTGGAGGAATTTTTATCAAAAGTTGAGCTTTCGGACGGGTTCTTGGAATTTTACAAGTACCTTGTTTTAAACGATATAAAATTGGTAATCCTCAGCAACGGGTTTGACATGTTCATAAAACGGGTTCTTGAAAGGCATGGGATTAGGGAGGTTGAAATTTTTGCAAACCGCCTGACCTATGAAAACGGTGTGTTTTCAATAGATTTCCCGTTTTATAACGAAGAGTGTGAATTAAAAACGGGAGTGTGCAAATGCAGCAAAGTCCGTGAAGAAAAATTTTGTTTCATCGGGGACGGCATAACCGATTTATGCATAGCAAAAAAAGCCCGAAACCTTTATGCCACAAAACGTTTGAGGGAACTTTGCAACAAATTTTCAATCCCGCATACCCCGTTTGAAAACTTTTACGATGTGTTAAACCGCTTCAAAACCGACTTTCTCGACACCGAAAACTATTGATATTATTGAATTGTAAAGTATTTAAATTTTAAGTGTTGCAATCACAATTTATTTTGTTTATAATATGTTTTGAATAAGCAAGTGTGCTTATATAAGAAATGGTTTAAGATATGCAATACAAAGAGCAACATTTTGAAGAGCTGACATCGACAAACGACTTTGCGATGC
>CAMAML010000135.1 GCA_945836835.1 uncultured cyanobacterium
ACGGAATACCGTCAATGTCGACATATACTGTACTGTTTAGTTCAAGTTATGAGGATTGCAGAAAATATCTTGATAACCCGGGACTCGATTATCATTTTAAGTTATCAGAAATTATATGCAACGTTGACATGACTTCGGACAAAAAATCTGCAATTGAAATAGCTAATGGGTTCTATTGGTCAAATTTACAATTTACGGCTGCGTTTGCGTACAATAGAGTATTCAATAACAGTCAGAGTTTTTGGCATCATTTCGCCGGTAGAAATGCTAATTACTATGCCTTATGCATAGGCGACTAAAGTGTGTAGATTAGGTTCGACATTTTCATTGAACCCGACAAATGTAACTGTTCGCTCCTCATCCCTTCGTGTAAGCTATGATGACTTCGTGACATTGGTTTCTACCTCCTCCACTTGAGAGAGGGGTAGTTTGCCGTCTTTTCCGCTTCTTCGGGACGGTTATTGAGGCTATAAAATTTATCTCGGACAGCAGTGCTAAGGGTGAGGGAGCAGTTACGGGTAATTGGCACTCGCACGACGCTCAAAATAACCGTAAAATTACAAGAACATTTGCGTTCCGAGGATTATGCGGTGGCTGTCCTCCGTGTTTTCGTTCCGACAAAATACGTAGTTCAAAATCAGCCTCAGTGCCTGCCCTTTTATGAAATAGTTTATGCCTGCGGTATACTCTTCTCGGATGTCTCCGCCGACATTTCTGTTCGGGTCAAACCGGTCATACCTTGCAATTACCTGAAATTGTGGCGTAAATTTATACCCGACCGTACCGTAGAACCCCGACGCCCGTTTATCAATGGGTGTATAGCTGTTATAGCCGTCCGCTATTGCGTATTCAAAACTCGACCAGAGTTTTTTGTATTTGTAGCCTAAATATAGGCTCCCGACGTTATAGGTTATAACGTTATGCCCGACGTTATAACCGCCGCCGAGAACCAGTTTCCCGTATCTGCCATCGGTTTTGCCAAACGGTTTCACGTCAACCCAGCCCGTAAATTCGGGGCCCGCATTAAACCACCTTTGAAAAAATCGGTCAGAACTCTTTAACTCTAAGCTGTAGTCCACAATATCGTAGTGTCCCAAGACCTTAACACCAAGCCCGCGGGAGTTGCCGAAGTTTCTTGAAATTTGAGCACGGATCAGAAACGGCAATATTTGAGAGCTGATACTGCCTTCTTTCCCGATAACGTTACGGGAATAGCCGAGAATAATTTGATGATGCGGGATTGAGGAGTTGCGAAAGTATGTGTCCCCGAAAAAGCCTTTCATATAACTTCCCGCTTTATCGTTGCCCATTGGCTTTATGACGAGTTTAAAATCGTTTTCGGAGTTACGCATTTTTGCAAGCAGACCGACGTCAAAAGTTGCGATGTCATAATCAGTGGAATAATTTCCGCCACGAAAATTTGCACCGAAAGCACCGCGGTAGGCAGTGTAAAATTGAACCTTTTCGACTATACCTTTATCGGGAAAAACGGTAAGATAATCTCTGAGCAAGTAGCTTGGAATATCAGTTCTTACTATATTCTGTGACATGATTTTTGCAAACAAAGTTTTTTCTTCGGGTTTCCTTTCGGGTTTTTGAAAGCTGTTAAAATCCTCATAGAACGAATATTCCTGTTCAATGTTACTTTCAAAGAATTTTGAGTCATTTTCTTCTTCCTCCATTCTTTGGACAAGTTTTGCCGTCAAAGAATTTTCGTCAAAAAGGATTTCTTCCCTGAACTCTTGAATTTCTTCTTCCGTTTCTTTTATTACGGGAGAATTAAGTCGAAAATCTTCATCAAAAAGTTTGTCCTCGGGGACGTCAAGCAAAATTTCCTCAACCTCGTTTTGCGGTTTTTCGGCACGCACAAAACGAGGTTTTGCCGACGCACAATCAGCAGCAACGACAAACAACATCAATATAAAAATAAATATTTTGATGAAATGTTTCATTACATTATAATTGTAACACAAAACACTTGATTTTCATGATGTTTTTATAGTATATTTAAAATATGACAAATGTAACAAAAAACCAAAAGATTTCAAAAATAAAAGCCCCTATAGTAGACGCTTTAAGGCAGGCATACGAAAATCCGACGTATCAGTTCCACATCCCCGGACATACGAGAGGGGGAGGGACATTGCCTGATTTTAAGAAACTTATCGGGGCAAAGGCTCTATCCGTTGATACGACGGATGAGTTTGACAACTTGGGAACTTTGCACCCTGCAACGGGTCCGATTAAAGAGGCACAAGAGCTTGCGGCAAAAGCCTTCGGGGCAAAAAAAACTTTCTTTTTGCTAAACGGCTCAACTGCGGGAAACCTTGCACTTGCAATGGGGCTTACCAAAAAGGGACAAAAAATTATCACGAACAGAAACTGTCACCGATCCGTTCTGACGGGGATGATTATCTCCGGCGCGGAGCCGCTTTGGCTGATACCGAAACGGTTTGAGGACTGGGGGATATGGGGAAACGTTACCCCGGAAAGCGTTGAAGAAATGCTTTCTTCCCACGGGGACGTTTCGATGGTGTGGATTACAAACCCGACGTATGAAGGGGTAGTATCCGATATAAAATCAATTTCGGCAATATGCAAAAAGTACAAAGTTCCGCTCATTGTGGACGAAGCTCACGCATGTTTGTGGAATTTTAACAAACACCTTCCGACTTCAGCCCTAAAACTCGGTGCCGATGCGGTTGTGCATTCCCTGCACAAAACGGGCGGAAGCATGAGCCAAAGTTCGATGTTACATATTTCCGAAAACTCGATTTTGGATACGGGAGAAGTCGAAAGAGCGTTGAAACTTTTGCACACGACAAGCCCTTCATTAATCCTGCTTGCAAGCCTTGACGCCGCAAGGGCAAATTTAGAAAGCCAAAGAGGGCAAAAACAGCTCGAAAGAGCCGTCAAAAACGCCAAATACCTCAGAAGCGAAATAGAAAAAATGGAGCATATCCACGACTTGAAACCCGATTTCGGGTATTTGACGGACGTTACAAAGGTTTTCATCCGTGCGGACGGATTGTCGGGTAAAAGGCTGGAGTCGATTTTAGAAATCGAGTTCGGAATAGAGGTTGAAAGTGCTTCAGATGCGGGGTTGCTTATTTTGTCAAACATCGGAAACACAAGACAGGATTTTCAGTATTTGGTAAAATGTTTACAAAAAATCGATCAGTCAAATTATTCCGACATATGCTATCTTGAAAATAAAAAACACATGCCGATGCTTGCACCGATTATAAAAAAGAGCTTGCGAGAGGCTTATTTTTCGGAAAAAGAAACCATCCCGAAAGATTTGGCAATCGGCAGAATTTCGGCGGAAGTTATAGCGGAATGCCCGCCCGGAATTTCTGTGCTTTTACCGGGCGAGCTTATCACGGAGGAGCATTTACCGTATTTAACGGAATACGACTTTATAGAGGTCGTAAAGAACAAGTAAAAGGAATTTAGTCAATAAAATCTTTGAAATGGTTCACGTTTGCCGAACGCATCTTTTGGAGTGCGACATCTTCGAGTTGTCGGATACGCTCTTTCGAGTATCCGAGGCGTTTGCCGACTTCTTCGAGAGTTCGTGTAACTTTGCCGTTTATGCCAAACCTGCTGTGGATAATAAGTTTTTCTCTGTCGGTTAAAGTATTTTCGATAAGCGAACAGATGTTTTCTTTCAAATTTTCTCGTGCGGTATAGATTTCGGGTGAATTTGTCCCTTCCTCTTCGATGTAATCCCCGACGCACAAGTCATCCGTCACGGGAGTTTCAAGGCTTATCGGCTCTTTAAAAAGTGAGCGTTTAATCTTTTTTAAGCTCTTGAGATTTATCCCCATCTCGGTCGCAACCTCGGTATCGGTCGGTTCCCGCAAAAGTTTAAAACTCAAAGTTTCGCACGCTCTTTTGTACTTCCGAATTTTGTCCGCCATATGGATTGGAATGCGAATGGTTTTTGAGTTGTTGGCAATAGCCCTGATTATGGTCTGCTTAATCCACCAGGTCGCATAGGTTGAAAATTTGCAGTTTTTGGTGTAATCAAACCGTTCCGCCGCTTTCATCAGCCCCAGCGAACCTTCCTGAACCAGATCCATAAACAAAAGTCCCTGTCCGATATACTTTTTTGCAATACTTACGACAAGTCGTAAGTTTGACTGAACAAGTTTCCGTTTGGCAATTTCAGCTTCAGATTTTTTGCCGCTCTTAATGGTTTTGCCCAGTATTTGCTCATCCCTGCCGTTTAAAAGCCGAGTTTTGCCTATATCTTTTAAGTACATTTGCAAAATATCGTCCTCTCTTGCTATCGTGCAAAAAGTTTTAGGCTCTTCGGGGGATAAATCGTCGTTATAATTAGGTTTACAGTCCAAAGACTCGAC
>CAMAML010000136.1 GCA_945836835.1 uncultured cyanobacterium
CTAAAGAAAAATTTATCCTAACTGACGGGGTTTGACGAAAAACATCCCTTAAAAATTGGCACGCAAAAAATTTGTATTGAGTTTTATTAAAATTTGTTCATAATTCAACGAAATTTATTGTACTTTTTTCTTATTTAAAATACTATGTTAGTATATTAACAATGGCTTAATGTAAGATTAGGCAAATTTGTGAGAAATTAAGTAAAAAAATAAATATAATGAGGTAGAAATCAGTGGAAAATTACGTTTCAGATATCTTTGCAAAAAAAGATGAAAGTCAAAGCAGTTCTGCTCCGTCAGAAAACCAAAGAAGTGCCGTAAACCCGACAAAAATTAAAGTCGTAGGTGTCGGCGGAGGCGGAGGAAACGCCGTCAATCGTATGATTAGATCAGGTTTGTCAGGTGTTGAATTTTGGTTAATGAACACTGACCTCCAAGTTTTGGAACGGGCTCAAACCCCTAATAAAATTCAGCTGGGTGCAAAATCGACCGAAGGTTTGGGTGCAGGCGGAGACCCGTCGGTTGGCGAAAAAGCCGCAGAAGAAGCTCAACAAGAAATTACAAGTGCCCTGGAAGGTGCCGATATGGTATTCATTACCGCAGGAATGGGTGGCGGAACGGGTACCGGTGCTGCTCCTATCGTTGCTAAAATCGCAAAAGAACTCGGGATTTTAACGATTGCGGTCGTAACAAAACCGTTCTTCTGGGAAGGTCGCAAAAGAACCAACCAAGCTAACCAAGGTTTGGAAAAATTGAGAGAAAGCGTCGACGCTATCCTCGTTGTTCCTAACGACAAACTCCTTCAAGTCGTTGACAGACAGGTTTCGTTCACCGAGTCCTTCTTAATCGCTGACGAAGTATTGTTAAGAGGCGTACAGGGTATCTCCGACATTATCGTAATTCCGGGCATTATCAACGTTGACTTTGCGGATGTTCGCAGTGTAATGAAGGGTTCAGGCTCTGCATTGATGGGTATCGGTAGAGCTCAAGGCGAAGGAAGAGCCGCAAAAGCTGCAGAAATCGCTATCAATTCTCAACTGCTTGAGGCGTCAATCAACGGTGCAACGGGTGTTATCGTTAACATTGTCGGCGGTCCTGACATGACCTTGCACGAAGTTTCCGATGCCGCTAACATTATCCACGATGCCGTTAACGAAGACGCAACCGTTATCATCGGTGCCGCTCAAAACGACAGTATCCAAAACGAAATCAACGTTACGGTTATCGCAACAGGGTTTGAAACTCCAAAACCTGAAGATACTTTGAACGCATCAACTTCAAAATTGAAAGCAGCAGACTTCTTTGCAGGCACTTCTTCGACATTGTCGGGTGCTTTAGGCAGTGCATCGTCCGTTACGTCTAACGGACAGGCTCCCGCTCAACCGCAAAGGCGCACCATGCCACAAGTTTCTTCGGGATTTTCAAACATAGAAATTCCTGATTTCTTAAAAAAGTAAACTAAGTGACAAGGGAAATAATTATTGTTTTTGTTTTCATTAGAAAGATCTTCTTAAATGAAGAACCGCAAGCCATAAACTTGCGGTTTTTATTACTTCTTTATATCGGAAATTCTTCTTTAGGTTCAAGTGGCGGAAGTCCTCGTTTTGCACGTTCTTGTTTTTGAAGTTCTTGAAATTCCGGAGTTAAGTACCACGGGTTAATATTCAACGGTACGTTTACCCAACGTCCGAGTTTTTCACTTTTTACCGGAACTACGCTGTTTGACAACCCGTAAACTCTCATGCTGCCATGCTCACCTTTTCCGTTGCCGAAGTGAGCCCAGTTGCCGTTGTCGTGTTCATCCGCAAAACATCCGCCAAAACCGTCTGACACAAATGCGTGTCCTGATTCTTTTTCATATCCTTTTCCGGGAGTGAATACGCCAAAATATCCGCATGGAAGGTTATGAACATCGGTTGTATTTAATTCTCTGGAAGTACCGTCACCCTTATCAACGTATTTAATTTCGCTGAATACTTCAGGATGATTTGAATAAAATTCTGTCATCATCTTTGCGTGCGGTAAAGCTTTACCGCCTTTACCTCTGATTTTTCTGTGGTCGATACCCAAACCGAATTCCAAATCGACGGAGATACCGGTTTTGCATCTTCCGCCGGATTCAAAAACGTTAGTCGCTGTATGTTCTGCGTGTGCGGCAGAAACCTGATATTTCATATCAACCTTACTGCCATTTTCCAGATAAGGGTTTACGCCTTGACTCCTTGTAGCTCCGAATACATTAGAATTTGCACTACTGTTAAATGATGTGTATGTCGCACTATGAGGGGTTTTCCCTCCGGCATAAAAGGCTTTGTCAACAGTAAACTCGATACCGCCAATCCTTTCGTTTACAGGGTTTGAACTTGCCGTCATTCTTAGAATTGAACCTTGCGGGAGTCGGTTGTTCTTAAAAGTAAATTCTCTTGAACGCAAATAATGTTCTTCAAAAGCAGTATTTGCCTGATTTGGAGTAATCTTGCCGAGTTTAACGGCTTCGACTTGCTCTTGCATAAGCCTTACGTCATTATCGTTAATGGATGCAGCTTCTTCCGGCGTAAGCCCTTGTTTGCCAAATCCGATAATACCGTCCTTGACGTAACTTTTAAGCAACTCTTTTGAGGCAGTGGAAAGTTGTGTGTTTTTGTCGATATAAGTAATTGCATTTTTTGTTTGAGTTGCCGTAGAAGCTGTTTTCCCGGAATTTGAGTAAGAACGAGGCATGAATACGACTTCACCCAGTTGCCCGCCGTTGCCTTGACTTGTAGCACCCAGCGAACCTGCTTGGAATGCTGTTGAGGTCATATGAGAAGCACCTGCCTGTCCCTTTTCAGGTTCCGCAAAGAATTTATCCGAATATGCACGAATATTTTTTGCATATGACATTCCCTTCAAGGTTTTTGTTTCTTGTTTTTCGTAAGAATCTCCTTTCGCCGTAAATGCCATTACACCGGTTCCTTGTATAACTTGTTTATTGGTAGTATTGATATCTATAACCTCGCCTTGTTTCATACGGGATACAACACCACCCGCACCGTTCCAAAGAAGTACGGTAATATCGTTTGTCGTAAGCCTGTCTTTTTTATTTTTGACGTTAGTATTATTTGCCCGTAACCTTGCCTGCCATGTTGTACCTTCGGCAACTTTTCTGCAATCGTTTAACAAAATCATGGTGGCTATCGCTTGTTTTTCCGGCGAACTCAAGAAATCTTGGAAGGATTTTATTCCGTTTTCCTCAAACCGTTTTTTCACAACAGGGTCGTTAATCGCCTTGGCATAGCGAATTTGAGTAATCCCTTGCGAGTGGGTAGCTTTTTTTTCATCGTTCGTCCAAACATATTTATTGGCAACTTTCTTTCTAAAGGATCTGTTCCACAATTTATCTTGGGAATGTCCGTCGTTACCTTTTGTATCAACGTATTCTTGTTGCCCGAAGTGGGTTTCCTGCTCTGCAATACCCATGGCAAGAATTGCCATGTTGTCGTATTCCTCATTTGTCAGATGTAAAGTTTTCATCAAATGAGCTTTGTTTTCGGCAAGCGAGTTTGAAAATCTTTGTGCAGTATCTTTCGGACCGTTAGTATTAAGCCCGTATATCATCTGGTTTTTACCGTCAGCACCGTCAACTCCTTTATATTGATCAGGAAGTTTTATCGTTATCGGGTTAGCATTATGAGCAGCGTCTTTGCCCTTTGTTGACGAATCGTAATACGTAGAAACTCTGCCGTTTTTATAGGTGAAAACTTGTTGCAAACGTTTTCCGTTTGGATCGTATTTATGCTCAATTTTAGAGATACCGTTTTCTTCCAAATATCTACCGCCGGTTTGGACTATCGTAAAGGTATTTTTACCACTATAAATTTTGCTGGTTCCGCCGTCCTGCTGTATTTCAATGTTCTTGTTAAATACTTTGTTCGGAATTTGCTGCAAAATACCTTGAGAATTTTTATATGCGGTATACTCCATTTTTCCGGTCTTTGGATTTATAACACCTTTAAGAACACTCTCATCTTTATTTGAAGCGTTTAACTGATAAAGGAATTTACCCTCACTGTTATATACAAATTCAATGGATTTAAGACTGTTTTTAGCCATATAACTCATTTTATTGTCCGTTTCGATGATGGAAAAAGTACCGTTTTCGTTCTTTACAATTTTAACATCGTCTTTTGCGACTTCCTTTATCTTTTCATAGTGTGCAAGAACTGCTTCGGGATATTCGCTCCCTTTCTTGGTCATAACGGTTTCTACTTTTTTGTTGTTCTTGAAAGTTGTTGTATCCACTTCGCCGTTTTTTCGTGTTGTAACCTGTTCAATAAGTTTTCCATCAGGCGTGTACTTTATTTCAATTTTTT
>CAMAML010000137.1 GCA_945836835.1 uncultured cyanobacterium
TAAAGGGAGAAAATTTTTATGGAAAAATTAAACATTTTAATCTTTGGGCTTTTGCTTGTCGGATTTTTGGCAAGCTCGCAGGGGGCAAACGCAAATTCACTAAAGTTCAACGACACAACCTATTCGCTCAAAACGGTCAAACTTTCCGACATAAGTAAAGGTTACGAAAACGAATACTATCCTAACGGGCAAACCGAGAAGAATTGGACAAACCTTATCGGGATTTACCACTTTCCGGAAGTCGATAACCCAATAAAATACGCGGATATTTTTGACAAGGAAATCGAGGGGCAGGATAATGTCGTTTTGCTTAAATTTATCCGTAATAAAAAGCAGAACGCCGCTGTCATAAGTTTTCTTCAAAACGGGAACGTTAACGGGAAATTCTATTTTGAACATAACGTTTACAAGTATGAAAAACACCCGCAAAAGGGAATGTTGGCGGTTAGATACGCAAAACGATATTTCTTTGATACGGATAAACAAATAACCGATATAGGGCATGAAGTAAGGCAAATTAACGATAATCTTATCGCACAAATTATCTCCTCACCCTCCCCTTCCGTAATCGAGCGTTAAACATTGCCCGTCGAGCTGTTTCTGTCATCTTCAAGCTGTTTGATGTCAATCCCCGTCTCGTCGGTTTCGTAAGTACCGTTCATAACAGGCGTTTCAATTTCAACGTTAAGATCCGCGTCAACCATTTCAATATCGCTCTTCGGGAATTCTTTGACCTTGCCGTCCTCCATTTTGACGGCAACCGTGCCGTTCATGAACCTCAGGTAACAAACTTTTCCAAGCCCGTCCGAGGTCATAACGGTTGAGCCGATAGGAGGCATGCCCTTGGCAGAATCTATATAATTCCCGTATTCGTAAGTCAGGCAACACAAAAGCCTTCCGCAGGTACCCGAAATCTTGCCCGGCGCAATCGGCATCCCCTGGTCTTTGGCAAGTTTTACGTTAATCGTCGCAAATTTTCTCAAAAAACTCGAGCAACAGAACGGTTGCCCGCAAATCCCGACCCCGTCTAAAAGCGAGGTCTCGTCCCTCACACCGATGTGACGCAGGTCAATTCTGACCCGGGTGAAAGTTTGGGTCAAGTCTTTCAACAAAGCTCTAAAATCAACCCTTTCCGGTGCGGTATAGTAAAAAGTAATCTTTCGCCTGTCAAAAGTAATTCTGCATTGAACAAGGTTCATGACAAGTTTATGCCTTTTGACAAGTTCTTTGCACTTGAAAAAAGAGGTAACTTCCTCCTTTTTTATGTCGTCAAGCGTCTGTAAATCCCTTTGGGAAAGCACTCTGATAACCGTAAGCGACTCGGGCTTAGATTTTGATTTTTCCCACATCTTTGAAATTTGAGGGTTTACGAGAATGACTTTAAGTGCCTCTTCCCCCTTCTCCGTTCTGACAAGCACAAGCTGTCCCGCCTCAACCGACATCGTGTCGGGGACTATCAACGGATAAAAAGTATTCTTGATATATTTTACTGCGTACTTCATTGATTAAAACTATATACCAAACCGATAAAATAATCAACATTGAGTTTCGGCTATTTACTTTTCGGAGATAATATGGTATAATCTCCGAAGAATTTGCGGAGAAACATATTGAGTGTTCATTACGTTTTGACCGAGAAATGTAATAATTCGTAAATATTTTTTGCCAAACGGAATATTTGTGGTAAAATCGACTTATAAAAAATTACGTATTACATAACATAGGGGAAAAATATGATTTCAGTAAACGACTTAAAAACAGGCTTAACGCTTTCGTTAGACAACGGACTTTGGTCGGTCGTCGAGTTTTTGCACGTTAAACCGGGTAAAGGTGCCGCTTTCGTCAGAACAAAACTTAAAAACGTCGAAACGGGACAAGTTGTTGAAAAAACCTTCAGAGCCGGCGAAAAAGTTGGAAAGGCAACTCTTGACAGACGCGAAATGCAATACCTCTACAAAGAAGGTGCGGAATTTGTAATGATGGATATGGAAACATATGAACAGTTACAGGTTACGGCAGATCAAGTCGGTGACGGAGTTAAATATTTGAAAGAAAATATGGTCGTTCAAATTTTGTTGCACGACGGTAAAATTATCGGGGTGGATATTCCTGCTCACGTTGTGCTTGAAGTTACGGATACTCCGCCTGCCGAAAAGGGTAACACCGCTCAAGGCGGTACAAAACCGGCAACTCTTGAAACAGGTGCCGTCGTTAACGTTCCGTTCTTTGTTTCCAACGGGGACAAGATTAGAGTTGATACGAGAACAAACGAATATCTTGACAGAGCATAAGTTTAAGAAAGGTCAAAAAAAATGAATTTTGATATCGAATATATTGAAAAACTTTCAAAAATCTTGAAAGATAACGAGTTAACCGAAATTTCTTTGGAAAACGAAGACAGTGCAATTACAATCAGAAAAGATGTTGTCGTGGCTCCGCAGGCGGTTTCTGCCACTCCTGCCGTTATGCCTTCGGCTCCTGCCGTTAGTGTGCAGGCTGATGCTCCCGCAAAATCCGAGGTTAAAAAAGGCACGCCCGTAACTTCTCCGATGGTTGGAACTTTCTATTCCGCACCTTCGCCTGATGCAAAACCTTTTGTGGAAGTAGGTTCTTCTGTCAAAAAAGGGGACAAACTTTGCATAATTGAGGCTATGAAGCTTATGAACGAAATCGAGGCTGAAGTTTCGGGTAAAGTTCTTGAAGTTTGTGTTCAAGACGGTCAACCTGTTGAGTTCGGACAGGTTCTTATGTATATTGAAGAGTAGAATTGTCAATGTAAGAGAAGAATTTGTTCGTCAAATTCTTCTCTTAATTGATGGGGATATGGAAAATTATGTTTAGAAAAGTATTAATCGCCAACAGAGGCGAAATTGCAGTCAGAATTATAAGAGCGTGCAGAGAGCTTGGAATACCTACGGTTGCTATATATTCGCAAGCCGATGCAAATTCTCTCCACGTAAGATTGGCAACCGAGGCTTATTGTATCGGTCCCGCCCAGAGTGCAAAAAGCTACTTGAGCATTCCCGCAATACTTTCTGCGGCGGATGTATCGGGGGCGGACGCAATTCACCCCGGGTACGGATTTATGTCAGAAAGAGCAGATTTTGCCGAGATTTGCGAAAAACAGGGAATTAAATTCATCGGACCTACGGCTGACGCCATGCGTAAAATGGGTGACAAGGCTACTGCAAGAGAAACAATGATTAGAAATAATGTTCCCGTAACTCCCGGGACGGGGATTTTGAGAACTCCCGAGGATGTCAAAAAGTTTGCAAAAGAGGCGGGGTATCCGATTATCCTTAAAGCTACCGCAGGCGGTGGCGGTAAAGGGATGAGAATTTGCAGAAGCGACGAGGATGTCGAAACCAATTTGAACCTTTGCCAATCGGAAGCTCAAAATTTCTTCGGTAACCCCGATGTTTATGCGGAAAAATTTCTCGAAAATCCGCGTCACATAGAGGTTCAAATACTCGCAGACCAATACGGAAACGTGGTTCATTTGGGCGAAAGAGATTGTTCAATTCAACGTCGCCATCAAAAATTGCTTGAAGAGGCACCTTCTCCCGCAATAGATGAGGTAACCCGTAAGGAAATGGGTGCGGCAGCCGTCAGAGCAGCCAAAGCCATTAATTACGAAGGTGTCGGGACTTGCGAATTTTTGCTCGACCACGACGGCAAGTGGTATTTTATGGAAATGAATACCCGTATTCAGGTTGAACACTGTGTAACCGAGATGATTTCAAATGTTGACTTGGTAAGAGAACAAATTCTTGTTGCCGCAGGTGCAAAGTTAGACTTTACGCAGGACGACATAGTTTTGAGGGGACACGCAATAGAATGCAGAATTAATGCGGAAAATCCCGACAAAGATTTTATGCCTAATCCCGGACAGATTACGGGATACGTTACTCCGGGCGGGTTTGGTGTGAGAGTTGATTCTCACGTATATCAGGACTATAAAATCCCGCCGTATTACGATTCAATGATAGGCAAACTCATTTGCTGGGGCAGAACCCGTAACGAGGCAAGACGCAGAATGTACCGTGCCTTGAAAGAATATGTCATAACGGGCGTCGAAACGACCCTGCCGTTCCACCAGTCAATTATTGAAGATGAAGTTTTTGTGAGCGGAAACTTTAATACGGGCTTTATAGAGGATTTCTACAAAAGGCTCGGCAAAAACAAGTAAAATTTTTACGGGAAAGAATGTGAATTTTTACCCCTTCTTTCCCGAGTTATTACACTAAGCTAAATAGAAGGAAAGAAAAAATGAAATCTAATTTACAAATTACCCCGTCTTTTGGCGCAAGGGTTCTTATCTCGTCAAATACACC
>CAMAML010000138.1 GCA_945836835.1 uncultured cyanobacterium
CTTGATGTCGTTCAGCCAAAAACAAATGTAGATATTGAACCTCCCAAAACAACTGATTTATCACATGAAAATCAATCAGAAATAGATAAACAAGTCCAAGAGTTTTTTAAACAAGAAGAAAAAGAATTATCAGAAATCAAACACGCAAAAGAATTGAGCGATTGGAAAAATGAGGGTTGGCTAAATGAACAACATCATATAAAAGAAAAAGAATACTCAGATTTCTGGAACAGTGAACTTGAAAAAATAGAACAACCTTTGTATGAACAAAGATTAAAAGAAGCTGAACAACTAAAAGAAGTTATGGAAAAAGAGCGGGCTAAATTCTTTGAATCACATAAGAACGAAATCCCGTCAGAAGAAGAACGGTATCAAGCATTTTTACCAAATATGCGGACAGAATATGGAAGTAGCTTTTTGGGCAATTCCTATGATGCAAGACAACTTGCTAAAGACCCAGAGCAATGGTTATGGTACTTATGGGGAAATGATCCTAAAGTAAGAAAAATGGAATTGGATATTGCTCTGAAAGAAATGAAACCGCAAGATTTAGAATTATATAATAGTGCAAAGTTGGTATTTGACAATAAAAAATTAAAATACAGTGATTTAGATTTAGCATATTCTATTTGTAATTCAGAACTAAGAGAAATTATAGAAGAAGTCGCATTAACAGGTAAATTTTGTGGTAGCATGGTATCGGGACATAATTTAGCTTATCAAATAAATAGCCCGCTAAGACTTGGTTTTGAAGTTAATGATCCATTGAGAGTAATTCTTGATGAAGGTTTTAGAACTGTTGAACCACTTAAACGTGGGACTACTGTATATAGATCAGTATGCGGTGGTAAAGCTGATGGTAGTATTGATTTTATTAACAAACTTATAAAATCGAAAAAAGGTGATACTTTTGTTGATAATGGATATTCTTACTCTTCTTTTTCTGAAAAAGGAGCTTCTCCTTGTAACGGTATTCGTGATATAGGAACAGAAGATGTTTTTCTAACAATACTTGTTCCAAAGGGTGCAAGAGTATCTAATGGTTCTTGGTATACTAAACAAAATGAATTACTATTTCCAAGAAATGCAGAATTTAGAGTTGTTGAAGAAGCGAAAAGACCGGAGCCATATGTCTTTACAAATCATGAAGGGAAGGAAGTTAAAATACCTCGTGCTCTGAGCATGGTTGTTGAATACGTATTACCAAATCGATAAATTACAACTATTAAAGTTATATTTCCTTTTTATATTTTAAACCCCATTGAAACCGCTTTTTCATAAGGGATGTTTCGATGATTGTACTTGTAGTCATATGTTACTTTGGGGGTAATTTTGGAATTTCGGGCAGGAAATCCCAAAACCTTTTTAAAATCGTTTTGAAAAGACGGTTGCGTAATGTATTGATTTTCCAAAGGTGCAAAATCAAAGAGCCATGTACTGCGGTTTATAAAGAGTTCTTTTGAGTTTTTTATCGGAGTGTTTTTATAATTTCTTTCAATTAATGCTCGTTTTCCTATGTAACGTTTATCCTTCTCCCAGTGTTTTGGGTTTTTTACGAAATAAAGAAAAATTCATATGGCGGTAGTCCTTTTATCTTAAATTACAGTTGATTCTGCTGATCAAAAGTCCAAAAAGAAAATTTTTTAACAGAATATTACAAAGTTTTTACAATCAATATAAACACATAATAAAAAGTGCATCAAATTATTTGATGCACACTACTGTTGGAGGACAGTATGAAAAACAAATTTTAATATCATTCACATTTTTTCGAGTAACTTTGTTATAAATTTGTGGATAAAGAATAGTTCAGTTACCCAACTACATTAAACCACAAAATTTTTTTTAATACAAGTTTTTTGTTAAATTGTTACAAAAGGTAACGTTTCAAAACTCTGTTTGTCATATAATTATTATATGAAGAAGTTTTTATTATTTTTGTTATTGATAGGGATAAGTTGCTTTAATGTGCCGTCATATTCGGCATGGATACCTGAGACAACCGCAAAGATTGCCGAAGCCGCAAGACAGGCGGAGAGCGTTTCAGTGACTGTCGGTGAACCTGTTCGGGTCGGGATTGGCAACCAAAACTTTTCTTCTTATGTTTACAAAAATGTCGGAATTTACGGGACGGCTCCGCTTTCTCTTTACAACAACGGCGTTTTACTCGAAACTTTTCCCGCAGGTACAAACATAAACATTTCCATAAACCCCGATTTTTCGTATACTCTGACTAAAGATGACGGCGAACGAATTGCCGATTTGACGGGTGTGTTAAAGTTCAGTGCCTACGGCGGATGTTTAGGGGTAAAGGGGCTTAAAAGAGCCGGAAAGCCCGCACTTTACCACGGAACTTTTGAGATAATGAAAGCTAACGGTGGCGGAGTACAGTTCAATCTCGTGAATAAACTCGGGTTGGAAGAGTATTTAAGAGGGGTTGTGCCGAACGAAATGCCGGTAGCGTTCGGTTTAGAGGCTCTGAAGGCTCAGAGTATTGCCGCAAGAAACTACGTACTTACCCCGAGGTCAAAATCGTCTTCAAATTATGACGTCGTGGATTCGGTTGCAAGTCAGGTGTACTTTGGTGCAAACACCGAAAAAACTCTTTCCAATACTGCCGTTGCCCAAACGGAGGGACTTGTTGCACTTTACAACTGGGATTTAATCCTTGCCCTGTATTCTTCAACCGCGGGCGGGTATACGGAAAGTTACGCAAACGCCTTCTCAGACCCCGTTACAAAGGAATTTCCTTCTCACGGCAAGCCTTATTTAATCGCAAAACCCGATATTTTGCACCAAACCCCGCTTGATGAAGAGGGGGCTGCCGTTGCATTTTATAAATCCTCACCTGAAGCGTACGATATGCAATCCCCTTATTTCCGCTGGGAAAGAGAGTGGGGGGCGGAAGAACTGCAGAAGGTTTTGGAAACAAACCTCCCTGCACAGTCTGCAACGGGGTTTGTAAAACCTGCGTTTGAAAAAGGGGAAACCTTGGGTCGTTTAATTGAATTGAAAGTTAAAAAACGCGGCGAGTCGGGCAAAATCGTTGAGCTTGAAATCGTGACGGAAGACCGGACTTACAGAGGTTATAAAGAACTTGTCATAAGGCGGTTGCTCACAAAAGACGGAAAGGCTTTGCCGAGTGCAAACGTCGTATTTGAAAACGCACAAGATGACGAAGGGTATTTGACTTCCGTAAAGGCTTTTGGCGGCGGATTCGGGCATGGCGTCGGGATGAGCCAGTTCGGCGCCGGGTTTATGGGTAGTCGGATGAATTTGAGTTTTGACAAAATCCTTCAACATTACTACACGGGGATTGTTATAGGGACTAAGCCCGTTATTGTCTCTGGGGCGGATAATCAGCGGACGGTTGCCCAAACTTTTTATGCAAACAAAAAACAAGCCTCTATTGTGGTTGATAACAGGTATCAGTTGGGTAAACTTGAGGTGAATATCAATGGGGCGGATTACGACTTTGAGTTGCCAACGAGTTTCTTTGGCGGAAACAAGTGTTCAAGGATTGATATTTCGGACTATATAAATGTAGGAAAAAACAGAGTGGTATTTTCTTATCCTAAGGGTGAAAACCCTAAGAAAGGGTTAAGATTGTTTGTGGAATTGGTGGGAAAAAATGACGACAACAAGTTCATCAGATAAATCGACAAGCGTATTAAAAGCGGCGTGGCTTATTGCGGTGGTAACCATTGTGAGTAAGCTCATCGGATTTATTCGGGATATAATCATAGCAAACTACTACGGGGCAGCGATGGTGTCGGACGCATATTATTACGCCTACCAAATCCCGTCACTGTCGTTGATTTTGTTGGGTGGGGTAGGTGGACCGTTTCACAGTGCAACTGTCGCGATTTTCTCCAAACTTATTCCTTCCCTAAAAGAAAAGCCATCGGAGGAAGTCAACAAACTTTATTCAACTTTTATGACGGTAACAATAATATTTTTCCTGTTGCTGTCGGTTGTGATGTTTGTTTTTCCTCGTCAAATTATGTCGTTGATAATTTCGGGCGGATCTGCCGATATGGTAAATCTTGCGGCGTTACACTTAAAAATTATGACCCCGTTATTGATAATTGGAGGAATTGTTGGGATATATTACGGAGTTTTGATTATCTATAAACAGTTTATGTTGCCTAACTTGTCGCCGATTATAATGAGCCTTGCCATAATCGGGGTGGTTATGGCGGTTCCGAGCGATAACAAGGGGCTTGCGCTTGCGTGGGCGACAACAATCGGGGCGGTTTTACAGCTCGTAATCCAGTATCCGAACGTTAGAAAACTCGGCTTTAAGCTCGTGCCTAATT
>CAMAML010000139.1 GCA_945836835.1 uncultured cyanobacterium
GGTTGCAGTAGCTCAGTATACTATGGGGGTAATTCTTTCTCTTGTGAGGAATTTCGCAAGGGCAAATTATGCTGTTAGGGGTGAAAAGATTTCTTACAACGACCTTGTGGGACGTGATTTAACCTCGATGACATTGGGTTTAATCGGGACGGGGGCAATCGGCGAGGGAGTTTGTCGGCTTGCAAACGCATTTGGGATGAAGGTTATCGGCTATGATATCACGCCAAAGCGGGAAATCCTTGATAAGTACGATTTTATCTATATGTCTAAGGACGAGGTTATAAAAAATTCGGACGTCATAAGTTTACACCTTCCTTATTATGAAGGCGTAAAATTTCTTGTGGATGAAAAGTTTTTGTCAAAATGCAAGGACGGGGTTTATCTTGTAAACACATCTCAAAGCGAACTTACGGATTTAAAGGCGGTTGTAAAATGCTTAAAAAACGGCAAATTGAAAGGTTTTGCAATGGATTTCCTGACTTGTGACAAAATTTCTTACGCCTGCCCTAATGTCCGACCGTCGGTAGGTTCAAGCGGTGGGAGTTGTACTTCATCAAACAAATATTTTGAAGAGCTTTTGATGTTTGAAAACGTAATCGTAACCCCTCATATTGCGTATTTTACGCAGGAAGCGGTTGATTTAATCCTCAAAAAAACTTTTGAAAATATCAAAAAAGTCCTGCAGGGGGATAAAATGTGCAGGGTTGTTTAAGCGGTTTAAAATTTATCTTGTTTATGGTATCCTTGATGTGCGGAGGTATTTCTCCAATATAAGACGGACTTTAGACAGGAGCTTGAAGATATGATTAAAGATTATTTTATAAACGGTGTTGAAAGTGCTATTGAAAAGGCGGTTTGTGAGGGTAAACTCGGGCAAATGAGTGAATATAATAAAGGTTCGCTAGTGGTTGAAAGACCTAAGAACGCCGATTTTGGGGATTTTGCGATAAACGTTTCATCGCTTGCACGTTATGCCAAAATTGCCCCTCCGATGATTGCAAACGCAATTCTTTCATACGTTGATAAAGATGACAACGAATATTCCGTTATCGGCGGGTTCATAAACTTTAAGGTTGGGACAAAACTTTTAGCAAAAACGGTTGCGGAAATTTTTGAAAAAGGGGGAAACTACGGTCGTCCCGAAGACGTTAAGAGTGAAAAAATTCTTCTTGAATATATCTCTGCAAACCCGACGGGACCTTTCCATATCGGACACGGGCGTTGGGCTGCTATGGGGTCCGTGTTGGCAAACCTTCTCAAATTCTACGGTCACGAAGTCTATCAAGAATTTTACATAAACGACGCAGGCTCTCAAATTAACAAGCTCGGGAACTCGCTTGCGATAAGGATACGTCAGGAATTGGGCGAGGATGTGGATTTCCCGAGTGATGAAATTGAGAGGAAAAATTTCTACCCCGGTGATTATTTAATCCCCGTTGCAAAAAAATACCTCGAAACCCACGACGGGTTGCCGAAAGATGTTAAGGAATTGTCCGATTTTGCAAAGTTTGAGATGGAAAAAATTCAAAAAGATTTGCTCGACAATTTCAGGGTGAAATTTGACAATTTTTACTCAGAACTTACTCTTCACAACTCGGGCAAAGTTGACGCTTGCGTTGAAAAACTGAAACAGAGCGGAAAAATTTACCAAAAAGACGGTGCGTACTGGTTTAAATCCTCTGACTACGGTGATGATCAGGATAGAGTTATCAAAAAGGCCGACGGCTCAAACACTTACTTAACGGCGGATATTGCCTACCATATCGATAAGTTAGAGAGAGGGTTTGACAGATTAATCAACATCTGGGGGGCGGATCATCACGGGTATGTAGCCCGCGTAAAGGCGTCTATTGAGGCGTTGGGGTATGATCCGACAAAGTTGGAAGTGCTTTTGGGACAGCTCGTTAACCTTGTGATAAACGGAAACGAAGTCCGTATGGGGAAACGTAAAAATATGGTAACTCTCGAAGATTTGATTGACGAAGTCGGGGTGGACGCTACAAGGTTTTGGATGTCCATGAGAAACATCGACACGACCCTCGATTTTGATATTGAACTTGCAAAAACAAAGAGTGACGAAAATCCCGTATTTTACGTCCAATACGCTCACGCACGTGCCTGCTCGATATTAAGAAACCTTACGGAAGATAAGATTAACACGGAAACGGGCGAAAAAACGCCTGCTCCGCTTTCAAAATCGGAGTTTGACGAGCTTGTTAACTCTTATGACGTGAAAACGGTTATCCCAACCTTAGATACGGCAAAGAAATTAATTCTTAAACTGGAAGAGTTTAAGTCGCTTATAAAGACTTCTGCCGAAACAAGACAAGTCTATACGATTTGCCGTTACGTTCAGGAGCTTGCAGGTGAATTTCATTCGTTCTACAACTCTAACAGAGTAATCTGTGAAGATAGAGAGCTTATGAAATCCCGTGCAGTGCTTGTGTGTGCGGTTAAACAAGTATTGGCTATCGCTTTAGGGTTGCTCGGGGTGTCGGCTCCCGAGAGAATGTAGTTTCAGGCTATGACAAAACGGGCAAGATCTATCGGAAAAATTTTGGGCTACGCAATTTTGATATTTATTGCGATAAGTATGCTCTACCCGTTTTTTGTGATGATAAATCTCTCTTTTATAAAAAACGACGCAATCTTTTCTCAGGCGGGACGCCTCTTTTATACGGGGCTTACCCTTGATAATTACAGGGAAGTTTTTACCAAACTTCCGCTTGCTCATTACTTTTTTAACAGCTTGCTGGTTGCGGTTTTGACGACTGTCGGGCAGGTGGTTTTTGCGTCATTGGCGGGGTACGCTTTTGCAAGGCTGAAATTTTTCGGTCGTGATGTCCTGTTTTTAATTGTGCTTATCACAATGCTAATCCCTCCGCAGGTAAACATTATTCCTCTGTTTTTTCTGATGAGAGAACTTCATTTGATAGATACTTATTCAGCTTTGATTTTGCCGGGGCTTTTCGGCGGGTTTGGGATTTTTCTTATGCGCCAGTATTTCTTGTGCTTTCCGAAGGATTTGGAAGAGTCCGCCAAAATGGACGGTTGCAATATTTTTACTGCCTTTTTTAGAATTGTTTTGCCGCTTGCCCTCCCGACCGTCGTAACTCTTGCACTATTCACTTTCGTAACTACTTGGAACAGTTTTATTTGGCCGTTAATTGTCACAAATTCAGAGGGCGTACGCACCCTTCCCGTGGCGTTGGCGGTGTTTAAAGGAAGTTTTAGGGAAATTACCCTATGGGGCGAACTGCTAGCCTGCTCCGCCGTGTGTGCCGTGCCTGTAATTGTTGTTTTTCTTTTGGGTAAAAGATATTTTATAAACGACATTATGCAGGGCGGAGTGAAAGAATAACGGGCTAAATTTCGGTTACGACATGCTGAATTTTGACGTCAAAATCGTCGTGCGGAAGGTTTTCAAACACAAGCCCCGAATATATAGGAGTGATTGTTTTTACTCCGGGGACAGTTTTTAAGAACCTGTCGTAAAAACCGCCACCGTAGCCTAGCCGATAGTTTTCGGCGTCAACCGCAAGAGAAGGGACGATTATCAAATCCAAAATTTCGGGTGGCACGGGGTTTGAGCATGGCTCGTTGATTTTGAGGTTGGAAAGCTTAAATTCGTCACACATCGGGCATACAAGCAAGCTATCCCCTTCGACTTTTGGGAAATAAAACCGCTTTTTGTCGCAATCACTCATCAAATTAAGCACGTCAATTTCATATTTCAACGGGTAATAGAGCATGACATGTTTTGAGAGCTTGTATGCTTCGTGTTCATGGATTTTTGAACGGATAACTTTGCTCAACTTTTCTGTGTCAAGTTGCTTTCTTTGTTCTTTTATTATTTTTCTTAATTTAGGTTTATCCATGACATTTGTCCTTTTTGTCGGGTTCAATGTATAATGTTGAACCCGACCTACAAGGTTTTAATACCCGATACAACTTAGTCACTTAATCACTAAATAATTAGTATTTTAGCATTGAAACTATTTTGCCGCAATTTTCGAGTTTTTTGCGTCCGTTTAAGCCTTCCAATTCAATAAGAAATCCCATGCCGACCAAATTTGCACCCGTTTTTTTGACGAGCTTTGCAGCAGCCTCAGCAGTCCCTCCCGTTGCAAGAAGGTCATCTATAATAAGAACGTTGTCGCCACCGGTAAAAGCGTCTTTGTGGATTTCAATTTTATCCGTGCCGTATTCAAGTTCGTATTCTTGGCTTATGGTTTCTGCGGGAAGCTTATTAGGCTTTCTGACAGGCACAAACCCCGCCCCTAATTTGTATGCCATCGGCATGCCA
>CAMAML010000140.1 GCA_945836835.1 uncultured cyanobacterium
ATTCGTGCTGCCGAACGTGATTTGGGAGACTCGACCGAAGAAGTTTACCAAAACGCGTCAAGAAAAGCACAAATTTACGTTCATCCGACGGTAAAGAAGGCGGATATCGTGCTTTCGGGCGAAGCAAACCGAGAAAACTACAAACGGTTTATCAGCAAGCTCATCGACCTTATCTGTGAAGTTCATGAGATTTAGGCTCTCGCAGTTTTGAAGGGTGGCTCAATATTTCCACTGAAGGGGCTGCTGTGAAATAAAAGTTTTGTCCCGTGGAATTATGCGGAAAAATAGTGGCACCAAGCAGAGGCAAGTAGCGTTGTACCCTAGTTAACCGGTGAGCGGACGATTTTGTAGACCTCGGGGATTTTGTCGGGGTTTTTCAGCAAAATTTCGCCGATTTCCTTCACAAGCTCGTCGTTGCTTTTTTCAAAATGTGCGAAAATAAAAAGTTCCTCCGGCGTGATTTCGAGTGCTTTTATGATGTTTTCAAGCGTTTCCGCCGTGCAAAAGTTAACCCCCGTTTCGATATAACTCAGGGTGTTTTGCAATACAGTTGAACCGTATGTTTATTCTTGGGACGGGAATATCACAACCTTGTATGAGGGAAGTTATTATAGCTGTTCAAACGGGGGCGGTTTTTGCACCAAATTAATCCAAATTAACGGCTGGGAAATTCCGAAAGATTATCCGCTCAAGTTCTGACAGGTCGGGGGCAATGTTTTCACCGCCCCCCACAACCAATCTATATTTTGCTCTACGCTTGTTGTTAACAAGTTTAGTATCTTCTGTCAGCCCTATACGATTTTGCAAGGTTAATCGCACCATCGACAAGCACGCCCATACCTAAGCCGATAAATGCAAACTTACCCGCAGTCAAGTATTTACCGTTTTTGAAGAAATTCTTGAAGTTTGTCGGGATACCCGTCCAGAAATCTTTTGTGATTAGTTTGTTTAAGTTCTTCGGGGTATCTTTAATCGATTGCCAAACCATTTCGCCGAAAGTTCTAACTCCGGGGAAATTCTTCATTCCTTTGCTTGCAAGGTAAAGCCCCGTTGCCGCACCTAACCCCGCACCTGCGTATTTGCCGATGTTTGAGTCAGAGTATGCATTTCCTCTTTTCGTAAGAGCCTGCCCCTGAAAATTTACCTGATTGATTGCCGAAATTGACATGTTTCACACACCTTCATTTTGTTGTACTACACCATATATACAAAACCACAACATAAATTGTTTTTGCTGTTATGTGAAGTTATGTAAATCTAATATACAAAAAGGCGATACATTTTGGTATCGCCTTTTTGCATACTTTTTTGGTTTTATCGTTTAGATTAAACCTCATCCAAAGCCGCAACACCCGGAAGGATTTTTCCTTCGATAAATTCTAAAGACGCTCCGCCACCCGTTGATACGTGGGTGAAATCGGATGCGTTGCAGAATTTTTTAGCTGCGGAAACTGAGTCTCCGCCACCTATTACGGATACAGCTCCGTTCTTCGTAGCTTCAACGATAGCTTCCAAAACAGCCTTCGTGCCTTCGGCAAACTTAGGGTTTTCAAACGCACCGACAGGTCCGTTCATCAAAATGGTTTTGGAGTTTTTCAAAACTTCGGCAAACGCTTTTCTTGACTCTAAGCCTGCGTCAACCCCTTCAAACCCGTCAGGAATTTCGTTGATTTTGACGAATTTGTTTTCTCCGTTGCCCGAAAAGTCGTTTGTAACAAGTACATCGGTAGCCATAACAAGTTTTACGCCCTTATCAGCAGCTTTCTTTTCGATAGCTTTTGCAACTTCAAGTTGATCGTCTTCGCAAATTGAAGTGCCGATTTTTCCGCCGTTAGCTTTTACGAAAGTATAAGCCATACCGCCACCGATAATCATATTATCAACTTTGTCGAGCAGGTTTTCCAAAACCCCGATTTTTGAAGAAACTTTAGCACCTCCGACAACCGCCGTGAACGGTCTTGTCGGGTTATCCAAAGCTTGCGACAGGCATCTCAATTCTTTTTCCATTAACAAGCCGGAAACCGCAGGTTTCAAAACTTTTGCAAGTTTTGCGGTTGAAGTGTGGTTTCTGTGAGCGGCACCGAAAGCGTCGTTTACGTAGAAATCACCCAACTTTGCAAGCTCGTTTGCAAAAGTCATATCGTCGTCTTTTGCTTCTTCTGCCTTGTAATAACGGATGTTTTCCAAAAGTGCAACCTGACCGTCTTTAAGTCCTTCCAATTCCTTATCCGCACCTTCACCTACCGGTTTTGAGACGAACAAAACATCCTCGCCCAAAACTTTGGACATATATTTTGCAACGGGTGCAAGTGAAAATTCAGGGTTCCATTCGCCTTTCGGTCTGCCCAAGTGAGCCATAAGAATAATCTTAGCCCCCTTTTCCTGCAAAGCTCTGACCGTCGGGACGATTGCCTGAATCCTTGTGTCGTCGGTAACGTTTTTGTCGGCATCGAGAGGAACGTTAACGTCTACTCTTACCAATGCTCTTTTGCCTCTGACATCACCTAAATCGTTGATAGATTTTTTCATGATTTTCTCCTTATTTATTAGTAAAAATACTTCGGCATGCCTATTCTACAAGAAACAAAGCTGATTGGCAAATGTTTGGGAAAAATCTTATCTTAGCCTAATATTTAAATATCTGCTTAGTTTAATATGTTATGAACTTGCACATAGAGTTGATAAATTGGAAAACATGGCAAATAATAAATATACAGGGTGGCGGTTTGTCAAGCCGACCAATAGCTCTGAGAAAGTCTAACTGTTTTTATCCATTAGGATAAGAACCGTTTTTAGTATGTTTAAACTCAAAAAGATTACCACAAATATTTGTATCAACTACATCTCGTCGAGTTCTTTTCTTATATCTTCGACCGTTACGTGAACGACTTCGGCATTTTCGTCTTTCTTGAGGTAAACATCCTTAATCCCCGATTGTACGATAAACCTTTTACAAAGAATACAGATAATATTATGCCCCCAAATGTACATCGTAGAACCTTTGCAACGGTCCTGCCCCGCCTGAATGATGGCGTTTTGCTCGGCATGTATCGATCGGCAGGTCTCGTAGCACGTACCCGACGGGATGCAATGCTCCATTCTGTAACATTTTCCCCGCTCGTAGCAAGACTCAACCTTTGACGGCGTGCCGTTGTAGCCCGTTGCCTTAATCTTCTTGTCGTCCCCGACGATTACCGCACCGACCTGTGCCCTCAGGCAGTTTGAACGGCTTGCACAGGTTTTTGCCAAATCCAAAAAATATTCTTCCCAGCTTTTTATTTCCATAATCTTTGCCTTTTTTAAGTTATCGTTTGTAATTCTTAATACCTGTGAACGCCATCGCAATCCCGTATTTATCCGCCGCCTCGATGAGTTTTTCATCGTTTGGTGAACCTCCGGGCTGAACGATTAACGCAATTCTGCCCTGAACCGCCGTATGTATTGCGTCAATGGTCGGCAACACCATATCGGATACGAGAATTGCCTCTTTTGAAGCGTCGCAGGCTGCCGTCATGGCGTGTTCGACCGCCGTTACTGAAGAAGTTTCCCCTTGAGAAATCGCAACCGTCTTAAAATCTTTTGCAATAACCACGGAATTTGAATGTGCGTGCTTTGAAACCTTCCACGCAAAAACGGCGTCCTCGACCTGTTCCTTGGTCGGCTTGGTCTTTGTAACAATTTCAAAATTTCCCGCCGCAAGGTTTATGCTGTTTTCTTCCTGCCAAATTGTGCCGAACGGGGTTACGCGGATTTCTTTTTGCGGAAGTTTTTTGATATTTTTAAGCGGTGTGTTGAGCTTTACGACCTTAATATCCGAGTTCTTTTCCAAAATTTCGATTGCGTCCGCCTCAAAATCGGGTGCCATAATAAGCTGAACGGACATCGAGTTTAAATGTTTTGCAAGTTCGGCATTGATAGTGTCGGAACACCCGATAATTCCGTAAAAGGACGCCAGCGGATCACAGTCAAAAGCCTTGTTGTAAGCCTCTTCAAGCGTCGGTGCAAGTGCAATTCCGCACAGAAGCTCGTCTTTTATTATGGCAACCGCAAAAACGTCGTAAAATTCGCTTAAAATATTGGCAAGCTCGGTTAGGCTTATCACCTCGCTGTACGTAAGCGTTTTGCCCGAAAACACCTCATAATCCGCCATATGTTCGCTTTTGAAAACCCCTGCTTTTTGTTGCGGGTTTTCCCCTTCCTGAAGATCCCACAGGGTTTCTAAAGACAGTTCCTGCTCGAGTTCCCAGGTGTTTTCGTAGTTGTAATCGTTGTAAATTTTCAGTTCAGCTTTCTTTGCCATTTTC
>CAMAML010000141.1 GCA_945836835.1 uncultured cyanobacterium
ATTTTTGGCGTTTTATGTAGTTGCGGATTGGCACTTTAAGCGAATGTTTGATCCTGCTGTTCAGATGCGTCAAATGGATAGGATGATCCAAAACGACGCCCGCAGAATGGATAAGTTTTTCCAATCACAGGGCAGGCAAATCCGCAAAATGGAACAAAATTCCGAAAACTTTATAAATATCACCCGAGAACCCGACAAATATAAGATTACAGTTGATTTACGACCGTTTGACAACAACGAAAACAATGTTGAAGTTACGGCAAAAGACAATGTTTTGACGATAAACGCTGCGGGAGCGTCAAACAAACGTGGTCACGAAAAAATCTTGAAAATATCACAAAATTATATGTTTGACGATGACGTAAACCTCAAAGATATGACCAAAACCCGCGAGGGCAACGAGCTTATAATCTACGTCCCGTCGGATAATACGTAAAAGAGAGTTTTTATAAAAAGAACTTGATTTTTGTAAATATATGTGTAATAATGTGTTTAGAAGTCAATATTACCGAATTCCTTGAATGATTTCAAGGACCTTTGATTTAAGGATTTATGTAGGTGTATTGACTTCTATTTTATTGCGTAGGTTTTTGTTGGCTTGAATAGCCATAGATTAAGGTTTTTGTAGCCTTGTTTGCTTGTATGAAATTCCAAACTGTTTTTATTAATTTTATAAGCTAAGTAATTTGCGAATTCCGATTTGTGGCTACTTGCATTTGGTTGCAAATGTCTTTTATTATAATGATAACCTATTGCACCTAAAAGTAAGTCCGAAAATTGGATTAAATCATACGTTTCAGAATTTACAAATTCTAGGGCTTTTATATTTTTCCCTTTATCTTTTATTCTAATTCCGCAGGAATTAATCGGATGTGTGTCCATTTTCAAAAAATTTTTTAGAGTTTCCAGTCTAGTTGGCTCTCTATTGTTTCGTCTGTCAAGGTATATATAATATGGGATATCCGGTTTTGAATTTTGCCTTAAGAGTTGGTAATAAAATTTGTAAAATCCCAGTTCAGGGTCATTATTTTCTGCTTTTAAATTTATTTCTTTTCTATCTAATATTATGCAATTAAATTGTAAATTGTATTTAAAGAAAATGTCTATAAATTGACAATATTGTTGTAATGTTTTTTTAGATATATATTTCCAGTTAAATTTTGTATTTTCGCTCCAGTTATACTGTATTTTGAAATTTTTACAATCAGTTATAACTTGCTGATAAGTTAATTCATCGATCCAAATCCCGCCAATTAACATAAATCGGGATTTATCTGTGTTACTTTCATCTGCAAAAATGTAATGTTTCAAATTAGGTTCCTCGTTCACTTCTATTTTATCATAAATTTTTATTTTGTGCTATGACAGTAACCATGAGACGAATATTATTTACCACTCTAATTCCGGAGCTTGCAAATATCGTCCCAATATGGTACGATAAGTATTAAATCATGGGGCGATAAATTAGTTTGAGGTGGAATTTAGTTATGAAACGAATGTTAATAGTTGATGATTCGCCGAGCTGGGTCAGGTATCACGAAAGTGCAGTGAAGCAGTTGTTTGGTGATATATATGAAATCGATACGGCAAGTTCCGCCGTCGAGGCTAACGACAAGATTTATCTTAACGCGGAGGAGCCTTACGATGTGATTTTGACCGATATGCAAATGGAAACGAATTTCCTTCCGTTGTTTGCCGGCGAGTGGCTTATAGAACAAATCCAAAATATGAAAGAGTATTCCGCAACTCGTGTTGTTATAATTTCCGCAACCTCAAACATTGCCTCGATTGCGAAAAAATATAACGTCGAATTTATCCCGAAATACTCCTGCCGTGACGTCGAAATTTATCGTGATTTCTTTGCGGTGTAAGAATATATGGAGCTAACATGAAAGAACTTTTAGGCAAAAGAATTAAAGAATTACGTATTAAAAAGCGGCTAACACAAGAACAGTTGGCCGAAATGACCGATATGGGCGAAAGGAATTTGAGTAAAATTGAGTGCGGGATAAATTTTGTCAGTGCCGATACGCTTGCAAAATTGTCGCAGGCTCTGGATGTTTCGCCAAAAGATTTGTTTGATTTTGAACATTTAAAAGACGAAGATGACCGTAGCGAAGAACTCTTAACCGCCATAAAAAATAAGGCGGTTGACGTTGATTTGTTGTATCGGATTTATCAGTCGATAAAAAAATGATTACGGCACGTTTGCCGATTTTTACACTTTACTTCTGTTGAAGAAGTTGAAAATCTTGTCGATTAAGCCTTCTGACTCTTCGTCAGGTGTCATCTCGGAATGTTCGAGTTTTGCAAGTTTGTTTTTGACCACTTCATATTCGTCGCTTTGCGGTGCGGATTGGAGATATTTGTTGTACCAATCGACCGCAGAGCCTTTGTTTTTTAGCTTTTGGTGAAGTTCTGCCGCCTTTTTCATCATTGGGAAGTTTCTTGGATCGGCTTGCAAAAGTTTTTCCAAATATTCAACCGCAAGCCTGTTGTCTCCGTTGCCTTCCCAGTATTCGGCAATCTTCATCATAGCGGTTTTGTTGTTTGGCTCAAGCTCGACCAGTCGCTCGTAAAACTCCATCGCCTGATGTTTTTCTCCGCTTGTTTCAAGCAGGTTTGCAAGCATTGCAACCATATCGGCGTCACTGTCGTTAAGCTGATATGCACTCAAGAGTTCGTTTATCGCAATATCTTTTTGACCTTTTACAAGGTGGAGTTTTGCCCAGTTCAATGTTGCCTTGTACTCATCCCCCAGTGCCTCGTGGATTAAGGCACTCATTTGGAATATGAGCGGGTTGTTCGGCACGGCTTTGGCAAATTTCGTGACACTTTCAAGTGCTTTTTCGTAATCTTTTGAAGAATAGTAATATTCCGCATAGAGTGAGTGGATTTGCGGATTGTCTTTGTATTTGTCGGCAACTCTGTCGAGCTCCTGTTTTGCCTCGTCCAATTCGCCACAGCCGAGCATCGCTTTTATGAGGGTTAACTCGTTTTTGCTCACGTTTTTGACTTTTTCGGGAGTGTTGTTTTTAAGATACAGTGTCGCAAGGCTTTCTCTTATATCGTCAAGGTCAAACCCGTCCGAGATAGCTCTTTCCAAGGTTTCAATCGCACTTCCCAAAACATCTTCTTTCAAGTACATATTGGCAAGCCTTACGTAAACTTCGGCGTTTTTATGGTCGGAGTAGTCCAAAACTTTGAGGTATTCGTCGATTGCTTTTGTGGTGTTGCCGAGTTGTTCGTACAGAGTGCCCATAACAAACCTTACGGACGCAACCGCCTCGTGTTCGTCCCCGGCATGCGGAATTGCCTTTTGAAAATCGTGGAGTGCATGCTCGTATTGCTGTTGGGTTGAGTGGTAGTTTCCTCTGTACACGTAGTACTTGTACTTGTCCGTATCGAGGTAGATGTCCATTAACTGCTCATACGCAGTCGGGTTGGTTGCATCAAGCGAAAGCATTTTGTGGTAAAACCCTTCTGCCTCCTCTTTTTTGCCGAGCATAACGGATATATGCCCGAGTTGAGCAAGCAAACTCAAGTCGTTGGGGCTATGCTCCAAACTCTTTTTATATTCGGCGTAAGCCTCTTCGTATTGTCCGTTTTCTTCAAATTGCTCCGCAAGTTCCATACTCATAAAAAACACTCCTTCTTGATGACTGTATTTTGATTATATATTAAATATGAAAAAATTGAAACATGCACCTTAAAAAAATCCCCCACCCGTTTAATCCCGAAAACAAAGACGCAACCCCTAAATACATAAGGGATTACGCCTTTTATTCCGCTATTCTTAATCGTGTAGTCTTTTTAACTAATCTTCATAAATCCAGCCGTTGGCAAGATCGACTTTGATTGGTTTAAGCAATCTCATATAAACAATATCTGAAGGTGCCGCCTCGAGAGTTTCGCCTTTCAGGGTTGCTCTGACAAATTTCATAAACCAATTTCTGTCTTTTTTGAGTTCGCCTACCGCCGAAAATTCCGTAACCTGATCGTTGTTTGTCGTGATAAGCGAGTTTTGGAGCATTACAACCCCGTTTCTCACAAACCATTTTCCTTTTCTAACGTCCAAGAGTTGCCCTTTAAGGTTGGAGTTTTCGTAAACAAGGATGAATTTGTCTTTGGTTACGTAGTTTTGAGGTGCTGTTGCAACATAGACATCTCCGCCCTGCGAAGTTTGAGAAGAAACGTATTTTGTCAATTTAACCGGAATTATCGCTCCTGCCGGAATTGTTCCGACACTTCCCTGAACGGTTGCTGTTTCAATTACAAAACCTTCG
>CAMAML010000142.1 GCA_945836835.1 uncultured cyanobacterium
CTTTAATTAATAATATTAAAAAAGGAATTTATAATATGAGTGACGAAATCAAAAAACAGTTTGGCAAAAAAGTTAAATACTATCGCGAGCTGAGAGGGTTCACGCAAGAATTTTTGGCGGAAAAAATCGAGGTGAACATAAACTCGATGTCATACATCGAGAGAGGAATTAATTTTATCAAATCGGAAACCCTTGACAAAATTTGCAAGGCTCTTGACGTTACTCCAAAAGAACTTTTTGATTTCGATTATATACCCGAAAATCCCAAGGAAATTCAAGCAAAAATCGACAACCTGCTCAAAAAAAATGAGAACAAGCTCAACAAAGTTTATAAAATCTTAAATGAAATACTTAATTAAAATTTTGCCCGTTTGTAAAGTCTTAACCTCGCCCCACTTGACAAAAACAAAAAAATAGTAAATAATAAAGATGCAGGGTGGCACTCTGGTCAAGTGCCGTTCGTCCCTACAATTTTGAAAATAATGTTAATGCTGCTATGAATAGCGTCGCTACGAATAGCAGCATTATTATTTTGTCAATCATAGTTGCTACCCTCCTTTCTTAGTCAATTTCAATTTTTCAGATCGTGGCTAAGTGGAAAGTATGGGATTACTTTTGCCCTGCAAGAATATTTTAACACAAAATATTAATTTTGTCTACTATTTTGCACATTATGTGAACGGAGGATTTTGCGAAATAAATTCCTCCTAAAAAATCCACCGTTTCGTTGAGGTTACGGGCTTGCTAAATTTGTGAATTTTGACTATAATAGGGGTAAAAAGGATAGGAGTGCTTATGGGGTACAAAATTTTATCAAAAAAAGAGATTTGTCCGAACCAATACGAGCTTACGATAGAGGCTCCGTACGTTGTCAGAAACGCTAAGGCGGGACAGTTTATAATCTTCAGAGCGGAAGAAAACGGGGAACGCGTTCCGCTTACGATTGCCGACGTTAACAAGGAAACCGGGGCTTTGACCATCGTTTATATGGCGGTCGGGTATTCGACAAAAAAACTTGCCGAACTCGGTGTGGGCGATGAAATTCCCGATGTCGTCGGACCTTTGGGCAAACCTACCGACATAAAGAATTACGGCACGGTCGTCTGCCTTGCGGGCGGTTACGGTGCTGCTCCGTGTTATTTGATTGCAAAAGCCTTCAAAGAGGCGGGAAACAAAGTTTACATGATTATGGGTGCAAGAAACAAAGACCTAATCTTTTGGGCCGACAAGATGAAAGAGGCTTGCACCGAGCTATTTATCACGACCGACGACGGCTCTTTAGGTGAAAAAGGGTTTGTCACAACCGTTTTGGAACGGTTAATAGGGCAAGAAAAAATCGATTACGCAATCGCTGTCGGACCTATGCCGATGATGAGAGCGGTCGCTAACCTTACTCGTGACAAGGGTATTTACACAGAGGCTAGCATGAACCCGATTATGGTCGACGGAACGGGCATGTGCGGAGCGTGCAGAATTACCGTGGATGGCGAGGTTAAGTTTGCCTGCGTGGACGGTCCCGACTTTGACGCCCACAAAATCGATTTTGATGAAGTCATTAACCGTACAAAAATTTACAAGGATCAAGAGAAAAAACGCGACGAACACTGTAATTTACTGAAAAAATCGGTATAAAAAGTTTTACACAAAATAAAAAGGAGAGATTATGTCAAATAATACAACAACCAAAAACGAAATACCTTTTTGCCCACTTTTAAGTGCAGGTTGTGATATAGACAAAGTTTGTACAAGAGAAAGATGTGCATGGTATATGACATCCATCCAAAAATGCTCTATGTACACGATTGCATTTAACGCTTTATTAGACGCAAACCTTAAACAAGTTCCTAAGAAGAGAATTTAGGTTTTAGTCCCGCATTAAAAACTATATGCCCGTAAAGATTACCTGTCGGGCGGTTTTGTTCGTCTAAAAATTTGTTAAATAAAAGATTATGAAAATTGTACTGTGCGTAAAACAAGTTCCGGACACTTCGGACATAAAGTGGACGGAAAATAACACCATACAACGTGAAGGGTTAGAAAGCATTATAAACCCTTGCGATGTGTATGCTGCCGAAATCGCTCTTACAATAAAAAAAGAATGCCCGAATACGACGGTTACCGTGCTTTCCATGGGACCAAATCAGGCGGGAAAAATGCTCAAAAAACTTTTGGCACTGGGGTTTGACGAGGCGGTGCTGTTGTCGGACAAAAAGTTTGCGGCATCCGATACTTACGCTACGGGAAAAACCATATCAAAAGCGATTGCCGAAAAAATTCCCGACTTTGACCTGATAATTTGCGGTCAATACGCAATCGACGGCGACACCGCCCAAACGGGACCGAGTATCGCAAACTTCCTGAACCTTCCGCAGATAACCTACGTAAAAGAATTGGTTGAGTGCGACGAAAACAAACTTACTTTACTTCGAGAACTCGAGGAGGGGTTTGAGAAAGTTCAAACGAAACTTCCCGCACTCATTTGTGTTACCGAAAACTCGTACGAGCCGACAAGAGCAACTATCGGCGGGGTTATCGAGGCGACAAAAAAAGAGGTGAAAATTCTTAATTGTAACGACATCGGATTAGAGCCTGCCTGTACGGGGCTTAAAGGCTCCCCGACTTATGTAAGCAAAGCGTTTAGAGCCGTAAAAAAAGAAGTTCAATGTGAATTTTTTGAAAACATAGAGGATTTTGCAAAAAATTTCGACATACTCGGAGGTGAAAATGAGTAAAGGAATTTTAATCTACTCCGAAGTTACGAGAGAAAATTATTTGCATACGGTAACCTTTGAACTTGCCAACAAGGCTCGCGAGCTTGCCCAAAAACTTTCCGACTGCCCGATTATGGCACTGGTTTTGGTAAAACCCGATTTAATCGATGAATTTAAAGAGGTATTTAGAGTAAACGGATTTGACAAAGTCTTTTATGTTGCCGATGAAAGGTTTAGAACTTATACGACGGACATTTTCGCCCCTGTTGCGATAAAATGCGTACGGGATATTGACCCCGAAATAATGCTCATTGGGGCAACCAATCAGGGGCGGGACTTGGCACCGAGAATTTCTTCGGCACTTCATACGGGATTGACGGCTGACTGTACGGGACTTGATATTAACGAAAGCGGAAAACTTGCCGCAACAAGACCAACTTTTGGCGGACAGCTTATGGCAACAATTTTGTCAAAAAAATTCCCACAAATGGCAACCGTCAGACCGAAAGTCTTTAAACCGATGAAAGAGTTCGTAAACGTTGACACAAACTTTGTCAGAATGGGTTACGACTTTTGCGGGTACAAGTCAAAAATCGAGGTTTTGGAGTTTACAAAAAAAATCACGAGCGAAATAAACAACCTTGATTGTGCGGAGGTTATCGTCGCAGGCGGTCGAGGAATGCAGTCGGCGGAAGGCTTTAAACTCCTAAAAGAGCTTGCCGATACGCTCGGCGGAGTGGTCGGAGCAAGCAGACTTGCTGTTGAAATGGGGCTTGCCGACAAAAACTGTCAAGTGGGGCAGACGGGAAAAACCGTTATCCCAAAATTGTATATAGCCTGCGGAATTTCGGGAGCGTTGCAACACACCGTCGGGATGAACAACGCCGAACGGGTTATTGCGATTAATAAAGACAGAAACGCCCCGATTTTTGAGATTGCAGACTACGGCATGGTCGGCGATGCGTTTGAAATCATCCCAAAACTCATACAGTCCATAAAGCAACATACGTAAACTTTAAGTGTACTATTTGGAAGAAAACTCTGAGATGAGATTGTTAATCAAAGCGATTTGATTGTCGCTAAGCTCCGACACATCCAAAACTCTTTTTCTGTTAATCCCCAAAAGATAATCAGTCGAAACATTTAACGTGTACGCCAATTTAACAAGCACATCCAGCGACGGAAACCTCGTTCCCAATTCGTACGCACTGACGATTGATTTTGTCACCCAAAGTCGTTTGGCAAGTTGTTCTTGCGTAAGCGACTTTTGCTTTCTAAGTTCTTTTAATATTGTTTTAAATTCCAACATAAGTGTACCTAAACTAACACTGATAGTATACTCCCTTCTTGTCCACTAATAGTATTATATTTATATTCTATAAGAGGATAAGGGCAGAAAACGTGAAATCATAAAAAAGCATACAAAATAGAAGAGAAAAAATAACAAATCCCCCTCCTAAAAAGACACTACTATCCGAAATAAATTTTATAGCCCCAATAACCGTCCCAAAGTAGCGGAAAAGGCTGCAAATTACCCCTCTCCGTCGGGAGAGGTCGCAGTTGTAGCCG
>CAMAML010000143.1 GCA_945836835.1 uncultured cyanobacterium
TAGCGGTCGGTTCGGGCAACAGAACAACCATGGGAATTGTGACAGGGGACGGTGTCCCGATGATTTTGGTTTACGCAAAGAACTGTATCCCTTTAGACCCCGTTAAATCTTATACATGGTCGGTCGTGGACGGAAAACCCGAAACAAACGCCACAACAAACTGCGTTTCGGCGATATTTGACATAAACGGAGCCAAAGGTCCTAACAAAATCGGACAAGATGTCAGAACCCTCAACTCCCTTATGGGTTATAAACGTTTTACGGCACAAAAAATGAGTTACGACGACTGTATGAAACAAAAAGACAAACTAGGCATAAACGAATGTTGTCCAAACTGTGATGCAACAGAAGGCGGTGGAGACTATTATGCCGGAGCAGTTAAGGCATGTGCGGACATCGGATTACACCTACCTAGCCCGCAAACGTTAGCAAACCTTGCAGGAGCTGTTTACGGTAGGACGGACATAGGCACTTATACCCTCATCATGAGAAACGGATATGATGGATATGATGACTGCCATAATTACCCTTGGGGTGCAGCACGCCTTGCAAAGAGCGAAGTTATTTGTGTCGACGGTAACATCCCTACTGACGCAGACACCCCAATCCCTGGTGGTGCAACCGGACTTCAAAGCGGCAGCTTTTGGTCGAGTACCGAGGTTAGTGCCCGTACGGCGCTTCGACGGAGTATCAACAGTAGTGACAGCAGTGCGTGGAACGAGCACAACCGATCCCGCGGCAACGTTCCGCTTTGCGTAGGAGATTAAAATCACATCACGTCTACATCTTGCCATAAATTATTTTTTTGCTACAATTAAGACGGATTAGACAGGGAGAGTATCTTATGGATTTTGTAAACGCCGTATTGGCAGGTTTGATAAACTGGATTGAAAGCGTTATTTCGAGCATGGGGGCGTCGGGGATTGCTCTGTTAATGGCAATCGAGTCATGCAACATTCCGCTACCGAGCGAGGCGGTGTTGCCGTTTGCGGGGTATATGGTAAGTAAAGGCGAGCTGAACTTCCATATTGCCGCTTTGGCGGGTGCAATCGGGTGCGTTCTGGGGTCTTTGCCGTCATATTACATCGGGTATTACGGCGGAAGGAGTTTTGTCGAAAAATACGGGAAATATTTCCTCGTTTCAAAAAAAGATTTGGAAGAGGCGGACAAGTGGGTCGAAAAATACGGCGATTGGGCTTTCTTTCTATGTAGAATGTTGCCTGTCGTAAGGACGTTTATATCACTTCCTGCAGGGATTTTGAAGGCTAAGAAAAGATTTTTCTTCACGTTTACCTTCTTAGGTTCGCTTGTGTGGAGCTATCTGCTTATTTACGTCGGGGTAAAAATGGGGCAGAATATGGAGGCGTTCAAGCATATTTGGCACAAATTTGATGCACTTATAATCGCCGTTTTTGTTATCCTTGGCGGGTTGTACGTGTATAAGCACGTCAAACATTTAAAAGAAAGCTAGAAAAGACTTTACTTTTAAACTTCTGCGGGGTATGATTTAATTAGCGAGGGGAGAAGAAAATGTATAACCCAAAATCACATAAAGCAGAAGAATTTATAGATCATAACGAGGTTCTCGAAACCTTGGAGTTTGCCGAGAAAAACAAGCGTAACGCCGAATTAATCGACGAAATCCTGAAAAAGGCACGATTAAAAAAGGGGCTTTCACATAGAGAAGCAAGCGTTTTGTTGGCATGCGAATTGCCCGACAGGAACGAGGAGCTTTTTAAACTTGCCAAAGAAATCAAAGAAGATTTTTACGGAAACAGGATTGTGCTGTTTGCACCGCTTTACCTGTCAAACTATTGCGTAAACGGTTGCGTATACTGCCCGTATCACAAGAAAAACACCCACATTCCGAGGAAAAAACTTTCTCAGGAAGAAATTCGGCGTGAAGTCGAGGCGTTGCAGGATATGGGGCATAAGCGACTTGCCGTTGAGGCGGGGGAAGATCCCGTTAACAACCCGATTGAGTACATTTTAGAGTCGATTAAGACGATTTATTCCGTCAAGCACAAGAACGGTGCAATAAGAAGGGTTAACGTGAACATTGCGGCAACAAGTGTTGAGAATTACAAAAAACTTCACGATGTTGGTATCGGGACTTACGTTTTGTTTCAGGAAACTTATCACAAGGAATCTTATGAAAGACTTCACCCGACGGGACCAAAGCACAATTATGCCTACCATACGGAGGCTATGGACAGAGCCATGGAAGCGGGAATTGACGACGTAAGCTTGGGGGTTCTCTTCGGGCTTGAGATGTATAGGTATGAGTTTGCGGCATTGTTGATGCATGCAGAGCATTTGGAGGCGGCTTTCGGGGTAGGTCCGCATGCAATAAGCGTCCCGAGAATTAGAAAAGCCGACGATATAGACCCGACCGTTTTTGACAACGGCATTGACGATGAAACTTTTGCCAAAATCGTTGCGTGCATAAGGATTTCCGTACCGTATACGGGCATGATAATCTCTACAAGAGAAAGCAGGGAAGTAAGAGAACGGGTTTTGGACTTGGGTGTTTCACAAATCAGTGGTGGCTCAAAGACCAGTGTCGGCGGATATTTTCAACCCATGCCGGAAGACGTAAACACTTCTCAGTTCGATATTTCGGACACCCGACCACTCGACGAGGTTATGAGGTGGCTTATGGATTTGGGGTATATCCCGAGTTTTTGCACGGCGTGCTACCGTAAGGGCAGAACGGGGGATAACTTTATGAAAATTTGTAAAGCCGAAAAAATCCACAATTTCTGTCAGCCAAACGCACTTATGACCCTGAAAGAGTATTTGGAAGACTACGCCCTGCCGAACACGAAATCCGCAGGGGAAGAGTTAATTAGGCGTGAGCTGGACAAATTCCCGGAAGGCGAGAGAAAAGTCGAGTTGGAAAAATATTTATCCAAAATCGCTGAAGGAGAAAGGGATTTCAGGTTTTAGCAGAAACGGAAGGTTTAAAGAACCTTCCGTTTTTAGGTCTAAATTTTTTCAAAATCCGCAACACCGTGCTTGCACCACGGGCAAATAAAGTCGGGCGGAAGCTCTTCTCCTTCGTAGATATATCCGCAAATCTTGCACCGCCAGCCGTGTTTTTCGGTCTTTTGAGGTTTCGGCTTAACGTTTTGATGATAATATGCGTAAGTTACAGACGGATCTTTCGAGAGAACTTTTGCATCAGTTATCGTTGCAATAAACAGCATATGAGTCCCAAGGTCGATTTCCTGCTGAACGTAGGCACTTATTACGGAGTTTACGTTTTCCGACAGGTAAAGAACACCGTTGTTTGCACGTTTTATCCCTGAAATTCCGTCAAACTTGTCGATACTTCTTCCCGATTGAAACCCAAATTGTTTATAGACTTCAAACGGTGCGTTTTGGGTTAAGATTGAAATATTTAATCGTTTTGATTTTTGCAAAAGCTCTGCCGTATAGTTGTTTTTGTTTATCGCAACCCCGATTTTGCAAGGTTCACCTGAAGTCAACTGCATAACGGTGTTAACTATGCAGGCGTTGTCTTTTCCTTCAAATTCCGTACTCGCCACATACAAGCCGTAACCGATATTAAAAAGTGCATTTAATTCCATTTAAAAACTTCCTTTTTCCGTATTCTATCCTAGCTGTTATTTGATGAACCGTATTTCCAGCTCAAAATACTGTAAGAGTCCGACGAAGATGATGAGTTGTCGTCCCCGTAAAATACCGACATATCGGTAGCTCTTCTGTTATTGTATTCATCGACCGCTTTTTGTTTAGAAGAATTTACGTTAAACGCTGCAATTTCTTCGCTCGTAATTCTTCCGTCATGGTTTGTGTCCATTTCGTCAAAGTGGTTGAGGATGTTTTCCATGGTTTCCGCCGACAAACCGCTTGAACCGCTTGCATAAAGCTGGGTAAGCTCGTTTTTAGTCAACCCTTGAGTTGTCATAAGGTTTGTCATATTCGTCATCTCTGCAGAACTTATAACCCCGTCGTTGTCCTTGTCGATACTTGCAAAGTTTGTCTGAAGGTACGCCGCAAAGCTCTGGTTAATAGTCGAAGATGTTGCAGAGTCAGTTCTTGCCTTGTTTATGCCGTCAACCGTAACCCCGTCGGGGTTAAGTGACGAAAGATATGAATACGTGCTTGTTAAGCCCGAATATATACCCGCTAAAAGCGATGAACCTGAACTTGTCATAATTAAAAGCCTCTCTTTATTAATGTAAACCTATCTTTATAATAACGATTTTTTGAAATT
>CAMAML010000144.1 GCA_945836835.1 uncultured cyanobacterium
TAGTATTCAAATACATAATAAACAGTATTATAATAATATAAAGGTAGTATTATAATATTGACAAGGCAAATAAAAGGTGTTATAATGGAAATAAGAGTTAGCAAAATAACACAATATAACAACATGAGGTCAAAATGATTAATAAAAACTTTAAAACAAGCAATGCATTCACACTTGCAGAGGTTCTCATTACCCTTGGCGTAATCGGCGTTGTTGCAGCCATGACATTGCCGAATTTGATGAGCAATTATAGAGGGCATGTCGCAGTTCAAAAGTTGAAAAAAGTTTCGACAATTCTTTTACAAACTGCACAAAAGGCTGACTATGACAACAGTACAAATATTTTTAAAAATCAACGTGAAGGATTTACTCCACAAGATCCCGATGCGGCTCTGGAGATGTTCAACAAATACTATGTTCCGTATATGGATTTTGAAAGAGTAGAAAAAGGCAAATACGGAGTGTTTGGGTATTTACAAGACGGGATTGCACTTTATTTTTATAAACATTTCTCTCCTAATAATTGGGCAAGTACATATATGCTGGTGTGTTTAACTCACAAAGTATGCGAAGATTTAAATACCGAGAATATTTCTACGGATACTAAGAAAATCCCGGATGGAAAAACAATATTTTTGTTATACACGAACGGACAAATTCCGAACTATTCTTTGCATAATTCCACTCGTGAGCAACGCATAGAACAATGTAAAAATCAAACAGGTAGTCCTGAGGCATGCACGGCACTTCTGTTTGAGGCAGGGTGGTCCGTGCCGAAGGATTATCCGATAAGGTTTTAGGAATTGTACTAGGTTAAAAATTCGCAAAAACTTGGCAGGTTTTAACCTTGTTTGCCCCCTCACCTCGAATTTCTAAATTCGCCTTTTTAAATAATTATCAAAGGCTCATTAAGAAATTCTGCCCTTGTCTTTGATTATTGCTTCACGCTCCGCTGTCGTTCTCTCCGTTTGTTAGCACAAACTGCCGTTCACTTCGCTCCGCGTTACTTCGGCATTCTGCTCGCTCCAGCCTACGCAAAATCAGCCTCCCGACGGAGAGGGGTAATTTGCTGCGTTTTTCCGCTACTTTGGTACGGTTGTTTGAGGTGCAAAATTTTTATTGGACAGTAGTGAGGTGAGGGGGCGGACATCCGCAGAATTGGGAAAATTATACGATTGCCAATTCAGATAAAACTTAATCACTTAGTCACTCTTATACAACCTGACGAACGAGGTTTGAAAACTCGTTCAACCTTGTCATAACCTCTTTGAACATCGGGATTGAGAGGCTTTGTTTCCCGTCGGAGAGTGCGTTCTCGGGATCGTGATGAACCTCTATCATCACCCCGTCGGCACCGACGACAAGCCCCGCTTTTGCCATAGGTTCAATCAAGTACTTTTGCCCCGTCCCGTGGCTCGGGTCAACGATAATCGGAAGGTGCGAATATTTTTTGATAACGGGGATTGAGGCGATGTCCATGACGTTTCGAGTGAATGCGCTGTCAAAACTTCTTATCCCCCTTTCGCAAAGGATTACGTTAGGGTTGCCGTTGTACATAATGTGTTCTGCCGCAAGCAGGTATTCTCTAATCGTGCTTGCCAATCCGCGTTTTAGGATAACGGGTTTGTCGACTTTGCCGACAGCTTTTAGGAGCTTAAAGTTTTGGACGTTTCTTGCTCCGATTTGTAAGACGTCGACGTAATCGATCATCATCGGAAGATCGCTTGCGTCCATAAGCTCGCTTACCACAAGCAACCCCGTTTCTTCGCCCGCTCTTTTAAGGTGTTTAAGCGCTTTTTCTTCGTAACCTTGAAAATCGTAGGGGGAGGTTCTGGGCTTGAACGCCCCGCCTCTGAGGAATTGCCCCCCGACTTCTTTTACGGCTGTTGCAACCTGCAACAGGTTATCATAATTATCTTCGACCGAGCAAGGACCCGCCATAAGGACCGGCGGGTTGTTTCCGCCGATTTTAACCCCGTTGGAAAAAGTTATTACGGTGTCCTCTTTTTTTCTGTCACGGGAGGCGAGCCTAAAGGGTTCGCGTATGATTTTTACTTCTTTTACACCGTCAAAGGCAGCAAGTCGCCCCGGAGTAATCGTGGTTTTGTCCCCGATTGCGTCAATTACCGTGTGAACTTCGCCGATATTGTATCTGACCTGAAATCCGTTTGACTTTAAAAAATCTATTACCTTTTGCGACTGTGCCTCCGTCGCACGATGTTCCATAATTATAATCATTGTTTTTTGCACCTTTTTCAAACTTTCACTGACTTATAAATAGCATAAAAGTTTATTCTTTTCAAATATGTTTATCCGAAATCACCGTTTTCATCCGAATTGCGGGGTAATATTCGGGCAAAATCGTCAAACAATTTTCCAGTGAAAGCTCTACGTTCACCAAATCATTCTTAGAATAAAAATATTCCGCAAACAAATAGTGAAGTTCGGGGTCGTTAAAAAAAGTGTCTCGGGCTTTTTTGAAATAAAAATACCCCCAATCGTCATAACCGTTCTTGAAAAATACTCTGCCGATAAACTTTTGCACCTCGGGATTGATGTTTGACATCCAATCCGAATACTGTACGATATTCTCCACATAATCCCCCAAATAATATTTCAGCATTATATCAAGGTCTATCTCCAAAAAATTTCTCAGCTCAAAATACGTCGGATACCCCTCAATCTTCTCCACGGAAAGTTTTGCCAAAAACTTTCCCCACCTTGCCCTCGGCTCAAACTCTTCCAATATCTCAAAATACCTTACGGCATCATCAATATTTTTATGAAACAAAAAATAATAACCCAACTCCAATAAACAGTTATTCTCAATAAAGAATTGTTGACAGCCACCCTCTTGTGCCGTCAACAATTCTTCTTTTGCTTTCAAATATTTTTCCGTGTCCATAAAAAACGTTACTTATTGTTATCGGTCGAATTTAACCCGCTAAGCCCGCTCATCATCGAGTTCATCATCATAGCCTGCATAACCTGCGGATCAATATTCTTCCCGTCATTTTGCATCATATACGGCAACATTGACATCATCGGGTCGTTGTTTTGGGAATTGCCGTTTCCGAGCAACATCTGCATCGCCTGCAAGTCTTGGTTTGGCGTAAAAACGGAAGGCGACTTCTCAAAACTCGTCTGCCCGACGTCAGACATTACCGTATCCGAACTAAAATTTCCTGCTGAAATATTCACCCCGGCTCTTTTCAAAACGTCAATCGCATCCAAAACGTCAGCATCCGTTGGTGTCAATCCACCGTCACTGCCCGTAATCATCGCAATCTTTTCGCCCGTTATGACTTCCGTCTTGTTGAGGTTTTCAATCCTTCTTATGTTCTCAAAGTCGTTTTCGTTTAACTCTTTCTTTCTGTTGATTGTCTTTTGAAGATTTTCAAGTTCTTTTTGCTGATATTCTTTTTGCAATTTAGGCGAAAATCCGTTGCCCGTGTACGGAGCATTGATAAATCTATCCAACTCTGCATCCTCGGAACTTCCGCCATCGCCGGTATTTGTATCAACAATCGGAATATTTTGAGTCTCGACAGGGTTGCAATACCCGCCACCCGATAAGCAATCACGACCTTTCAATGCACTTAGGAGTAAACTTCCCCGCACATCACAATTTATTGCTTTTTGATAGCAATTTTTTGCGGCAGTCGTCTCCCCAAGTTTGGTGTATGCCATACCCATATAATAATAAGCGTATGCATCGTTCGGATGTTTTTTCACGTAATCGTACAATTCCTGCAAACATCCCGTATAATTCCCGCTTTTATAACGTAAAATTGCACTCTTCATCGTCGGGTTTATGTAATACTCTTGACTGTGAGGAATTGAATCAATATATAAATCCTTTACGGATACAAATGAATAAAAATCCTTCCCGCTTACACGTCCCGCTAAAATTTCCTGAACACTTATCATTGGTGCGGAGGAACTGTCTTCAGTGGAAGCATCTTGCTTTTTAACATTATTTACGGGACTTGGCATGGATTTGTTATTCTGTTGAGCCGCAGCCTGCTCTCTTGCCTTAATCTCGCTCCTGTGCATATCTTTTTGCAAGTCATAACCGAAAGGCCCGCTTGCAGCCTGTGCTATTCCGCAACCTATAAAAACAACCGACAGTGCCGTTAAAATTGTTCTCGTTTTATTCATCTTAAAATCCTTTTTTGTAGCTACATCTCTTT
>CAMAML010000145.1 GCA_945836835.1 uncultured cyanobacterium
CAAAAAACATGCTCCTTGAACAGCTTAAGCATGACCTTGCTCAGGAACAAATGACGCTTATTCGGGAAAATGAGGCTAAGATTAAGGAAACGTCTTTGGAAAGAGCAAAAGAAATTCTTTCTACAACCATGCAACGTTGCATGATTGAGCAGGTTGTGGAAACGACGGTTTCGGTTGTGGCATTGCCAAATGACGAGATGAAAGGACGTATTATCGGGCGTGAAGGCAGGAACATCCGTGCGTTGGAAACTTTGACGGGGGTAGATTTAATCATTGACGATACTCCGGAGGCGGTTGTTTTGTCGAGCTTTGACCCGGTTCGGCGTGAGGTTGCCAAGTTGGCTTTGGAAAAACTTATCGTGGACGGACGTATTCACCCCGTCAGAATTGAGGAAATGGTAGATAAAGCCAACGAAGAAATCGAGAAGAAGATTTGGACGGAAGGTGAAAACGCCGCTTTGGATATGGGCGTTATGGGCTTAAACAAAGAATTAATAAAGACTTTGGGACGTTTGTATTACAGAACGAGTTACGGTCAAAACGTTCTGAAACATTCGCTTGAGGTCGGGCATATTGCGGGGATGCTTGCGGCGGAACTCGGTGCAAACGTTGCCGTTGCAAAGCGTGCGGGCTTGTTGCACGATATAGGAAAGGCGGTTGACCAAACACAAGAGGGAACGCATATTCAGCTCGGGGTTGAACTTGCCGTAAGGTGCGGGGAACGCAAAGAAGTAATCCATGCAATCGAAGCACACCATGATGATGTTGTAGCTCAGACAATCGAGGCGGTTCTTGTCAAAGTTGCGGACGCAATTTCAGCAGGACGCCCGGGAGCAAGACGAGATACTCTTGAAATTTATATCAAGAGGTTGCAGAAAATCGAAGAAATCGTAAACAGTTACGAAGGTATAAAACAGTCGTTTGCGGTTCAGGCGGGACGCGAGGTCAGAATTATCGTTCAGGCGGAAATGTTTGACGATGTTGCGTCTCAGAGACTTGCAAGAGACGTTGCCAAACGGATTGAGGACGAACTCGATTATCCGGGACAAATAAGAGTTACGGTTGTTCGTGAGTTCAGAACGACCGAAATTGCAAAGTAAAACGTAAGAAGGAACGGGAGTTTTCTCTCGTTCCTTTTATAATAAAAATTGAGGCGTATATGTCAGGTGATGATAACAATTTAAAGGTACTTTTTTTCGGCGATATGGTCGGCAAGCCGGGGCGGTTTGCCGTGAGAGATTTTTTGCAGTCCCCGAATACTTTTAACGGACTAAGCCGTGAGGAAGATTTTTCCGAAGATTTTGTCGTTGCAAACGTCGAAAACGCATCTCACGGTTTCGGCTTAACCGAAAAAAATTACCACGATCTTGAGAGCTACGGTATTCATTGCATGACCTCGGGAAACCATATTTGGGACAAGAAGGATATTTTCAACTACGTTGAAACCGCCGACAAGCTCGTTCGTCCGATAAATTATCCGAGTGAAGTTGCGGGAACGGGGTCAAGAATTTTCGAGTTTAATGGTTACAAAATCGGAGTAATAAACGCACTGGGCAGGGTTTTTATGAACCCCTTAAATTCCCCGTGGGAGCTTGTGAAAGCCGAGATTGAAAAAATCAGAGAAATTACCCCGATAATTATTATAGATTTTCACGCTGAGGCAACTGCCGAAAAAATATGTTTTGCAAGGTTTTGTTCGGAGTTGGGTTGTAGTGCGTTCTTTGGGACGCACACCCATGTTCAGACTGCGGACGAAACTATTATTGACGGCAAGACGGCATACATTTCCGACGTCGGGTTCTGCGGAGCGACGGACGGAGTAATCGGCATGGATTACAAAACCTCTTTGAACAGGTTTTTGACAGGCTTGCCCGAACGTTACGAGATAGCGGACAGTGATTGCTCGCAGATTAATTCGGTTGAAGTTGAAATCGGTCCTCAGTCGGGGCATGCTATTGCTATAAGAAGAATTTTATGTAGTATAGATAAAAAAGAAAAGGAAAGCAGTCAATGAAATCAGATTTTCATATCCATACCTATTTTTCCGACGGCGTCTATTCGCCCGAAAAAATAGTTGACACGGCACTTGACGTCGGGCTTGAAGTTATTGCACTCACCGATCACGATAACGTGCTGTCTTATGATGTCGCTCAAGACTATATCAAGAAAAACAACAAAAAACTTGAGGTTATAAGAGGGGTCGAAATTAACACTTTATATAAAAATTACGAAGTCCACATTTTGGGATATTTGATGGATACGGAAAACTCAGAGTTTAAAAACTTGCTTAAAACCCAGCAAAACGCAAGGGTTGAGCAGGTTCATGCGATTATCGACCTTCTTGCAAGAAAAGAAAATATCAAGATAAAATTTGAAGATATAGAAAAGCAGGTTGCCCCCGGCGGAAGTATCGGGCGACCTCATATTGCAAAGGCGATAACCAATGCGGGCGGAACGTCAAGCGTGATTGAGGCTTACGCAAAATACATCCACGATAATTCGCCCGTGTACGTTCCGAGAAAAACCGTTACTCCGCAGGATGCGGTCGAGATTATCTACGATGCGGGCGGGATCCCCGTTATAGCACACCCGCACGACATAGATATTGCGGAAGAACTTGTCAAAGAGCTTATGACACACGGATTAAGAGGGATTGAGGCGTACCACAGGAAACACTCTCCCGCTTGTGTCGAATATTTTTCTTCAATGGCTGAAAGTTTGGGCTTAATCGTGACGGGCGGTTCTGATTTCCATGCTCCAAACATTATGAACGGGCAGATTATTTTGGGCAAAAACTTTGTGCCTGAGTGGATTTATGACAAGTTAATGCAAGAGAAAAAATGTATTGATATGGCGTAAAAAATTTTACGGGTGTAAAATAGGGTATGAAGATAAGTAAATGGCATATTGAATATACGGCAACACTTTTGGTTATTTTTGCAATGGCCCTGACTGTTATGCCGACTTCTTTCAACCCGACACGGCAGGCAAACTTGACCGCAAAATGGAAAGATTGCTATAAGACCGTACTTTACAGCCATGACGTTATAATGAAACACGAACAAGAAGATTTGCTGACTAGTTTCAAGCGGGCTAAGGACAAGGAAGCACGGGAAAAACTTATGCTGGAACTGGTGAAACCTTACTTTAGGTTGTCAGATTTTCCGCATGTGCCTTCAAAATACCATGCCAAATATATGAATAACAAGAACATAACCAAAGAAGATTTGTATTATGTAAAGGATTACTATTTTGCAAGCAATAATATGATTGTCGGGATTAAGGACATTCCCGATAAAGACGACGATACAGCGTTTTTGATGACGTTTGACGTGAACGGGCTTTTACCTCCGAACACTTGGGGAAAAGACATTTTCGGGGTTAAGGTTCACTCGTCGGAAGTTCGTGCCGTCGGGGAAAAGATGACTCCGCAGGCACTTGTGAACGATTGCTCGCTTAACGGATCGGGAACGGGGTGTTCTTATTATTATCTTATTGGGGGAAGTTTTGATGACTAAAGTTTCTGTCTGCGTCTTTGCCTCGTCGTGTAACTTTTTGGAAGAAAGTTTTTACAAAGCTGCGTCCGAGCTTGGCTATTTGCTTGCCAAAAACGGATGCAAGACGGTATACGGCGGAAGCAAACTGGGCTTAATGTGGGCGTGTGCGGGAACTTTTAAGCAAAATGGCGGAACTCTTATCGGGGTGATGCCCGAAAAGTTGAACGATTGCGGATTGTCTGCGGGAATTTGCGACGAGTTTTACGAAACAAAGGGTATGAGAGAACGCAAGGCGAAGATGGACGAGTTGTCGGACGCCGTGATAGCACTCCCCGGCGGGTTCGGGACGCTTGAGGAAGTTTTTGAGATGATTGTCCAAAAACAGCTTTGTTACAGCAATAAGCCGATTGTGTTTTTGAATACGAATAATTATTACAGCAAATTGCTTGAGTTTATGGACGAAATTTTTGCAAAAAAATTTGCACCCGAGAAAAATCGGGGGATATATTTTGTGGCGGACACGCCCCGGGAGGCAGTAGACTATATTTTAAATTACAAATTGCCACCGCAAACATTTGTTTATTCCGCTACGGAGTCGGTTTGGGGTAGTGACTAAGTTTTATCGGGGAATTGGGAACTCATAAAATATCCTAATCTCCGTA
>CAMAML010000146.1 GCA_945836835.1 uncultured cyanobacterium
TATACCACGTTTTAAGCAAAATGTAACCCCCTTTTTGAAAAAATCATTCTTTAGAACTATGTAAACAGCAAAAACGAAGCCTTAATGACTTCGTTTTTTGCATATTATTTTTTACTCCGCAAAAGTTATGCTTTAACTTTTATGGCTTTTTTTACTCTTCTGAGGGTCTTTTCTTTTCCGAGGATTGCCAAAATCGCAGTCATATCAGCACCGCAGGTTCTACCCGTTACCGCAGCCCTGATTGCCCACATGGTGATTTTCGGCTTGATACCTTTTTCTTTGTATTCTCCTCTAAATACTTCCAACTTGTGGTGCAAGTTTTCTTCTTCAAAGTCCCACTCTTGAGCTTGGCGTGCAAACTCTTCCAAAACATCCTGAGAAACCTCCGTATCTATTACATCTGTCTGAACTTTTGGCTCAATCTCTACATCTTCCCCAAAGAAATATGGAACGGCATCCGTAATATCAGACAAAATTGTAAGCGGTTCTCTGGTTACTTCCACCATTCTTGTGTATTGAGCATCGGTTAATTGGGTCAAGTCGTATTTTGTCAAATACGGTTTCAATCTTTCTTTCAAGTCCTCTATATCAAGTTTTTTGATATAGTGGCTGTTCATCCAGTTCAACTTGTCGTATTCGAAAATCGAATTGGAAGAAGAAATTTCACCTATTCTGAAATCTTTTGCGATTTCATCAACGGTTTTGATTTCAACCCCGTCTGACGGTGACCAACCCAATAGGGCAACGAAGTTTATCAGGGCGTCGGTCAAGTAACCTTTTTCCACAAACTCGGAAACTGCGGTTGCACCATGGCGTTTTGACAGTTTGCTTCTGTCAGGTGCCAAAATCATACCCAAGTGACCGAACTGCGGAACTTCCGCACCCAGTGCTTCGTATATTAAAATTTGTTTAAAAGTGTTTGATATGTGATCTTCCCCGCGAATAATGTGAGAAATCTTCATAAGCATATCGTCAATTACAACGGCAAAATTGTATGTAGGAGCACCGTTTGACTTCATAATAACGAAATCTCCGAGCAAGTCCGTATCAACGTGCAATTCCCCTTTTACCATGTCGTTAAAAGTGAGCATTGAGGTTTCGTGGAAAGCTCTTTGAGCCTTTGCGATATTAAATCTTACGGCAGGCTTTCTGCCCTCTGCTCTTAATTTTGCTTTTTCTTCTTCGGTTAAGTTTTCGCATTTTCTTGAATAAACGTACGGTTTTTTGTTTGCGGTCGCCTGTGCTTTTTCTGCCTCAAGCTCTTCCGGCGTGCAAAAACATTCGTACGCAAAACCGCTGTCCAAAAGTTGTTGAACGTATTTAGGATAAATGTCAAATCTTTCGGATTGGGTGTAAGGACCGTAATCTCCGCCGACATCAGGACCTTCATCCCAGTTTAACCCTAACGCCTTCAAGCTGTCAAAAATGTTGTCGATATATTCTTGGCTTGTACGTTCGGCATCGGTATCTTCAATCCTCAAAACGAATTTACCGTTGTTTTTCTTTGCAAAAAGATAATTAAATAATGCCGTACGAGCAGTTCCGACGTGCAGATTTCCGCTCGGGGACGGTGCTATTCTAACTCTTACTTCAGACATATTTCTTTCCTTCTTTTTATTATCAATCGGGGCTGTAATATGGAGCAGTCCTGACTGCTTTGAGTAATAAGTTTTACGAATGAAATTTCCACCCGCATTGACTATGCTATCACAACAAAAAATCTATTTCAAGAGTTTTTGTATGTAACAAATGTAAAAATCTTCACTTTAAAAAATATCCAAACCGAGGTCTAAAGTCGGAGCTTTTGCAACTATTGCACTTGTTGAGATTATGTCAACCCCGCATTCGGCAATTTTACGAACGCTTTCTAAGGTTACGTTTCCGCTTGCCTCAACGATTGCACGATTATCAATCATCTTGCATGCCTCTTTCATCGTATCGCAATCCATATTATCAAGCATAATTATGTCGGCTTTTACCGAAATCGCCTCTTTAACCTGTTCTAAAGTATCGCATTCGACTTCAATTTTATGAGCATGGGAAATTGTTTCTCTCAATTTCTTGACGGCATTCGTAATAGACCCCGCAAACTTGATGTGGTTGTCTTTGACCATTGCACAATCAGAAAGATTAAATCTATGCAATGCACCTCCGCCGACTTTGACCGAGTATTTTTCAAACGCCCTAAAGTTAGGCGTCGTTTTTCTCGTGTCAACGACTTTTGCTTTTAACTCTCCGATAGCGGATTGGTACTTGTTCGTTTCGGTCGCAATTCCGCTCATACGCTGAATGTAGTTAAGTGAAAGCCTTTCGCCCATAAGAATTGCACGTGCCGAACCGGTTATGTCTGCAATCTTATCCCCTTTACGGATTTTGTCTCCGTCTTTAAAGTAAAATTTAACTTCTACCGTCGGATCTAAGATTTCAAAAACAGTCTTAAAAACCTCCGTTCCGCACAAAATCCCGTCAACGCGGGTGTCAAGACATGCGGAAAGGTTTTCCGTTCCGTCAGTCAGGTTTTCGGTTGTAATATCTCCAAACCCGATATCCTCTTTCAGTGCGGATTTAATATGATCTTCAATATAAAATTTATTTAACAAGGCTAAAATCTCCATTTTTCTTAGTAAAACAACTGTGGACTGATTGTTCGTCCGTTTGCGGGTAATCCAAACGGCAATGAGCACCTCTGGATTCCCGACGGCTTAAGGCACAGCCCGTAATTAATTTTGCAACCGTTAGCATATTTCTGAACTCATACTCCGATTTTGAAATACACTTTCCCGTTCTCGGGAAATTTTTCTCCAGTTCGGAAAGTTTTTCAAGTCCTTTAGTCAAGGATTTTTCATCCCTCAAAATCCCCGTACAATTCCACATGATTTCCTGCAACTCAGACTTTAAGGTGTTTGTGTCAAATTCTTCACCTTCAATTTCATCCGAATATTCGTCCAAAATCCGCTTAATGTTTTCATCAATCTGTTTTGGGGTAACAAGGTCAAGATTTTTGAGATATTCCGCAACCTCAAACGCACAAACTACACACTCGAGCAATGAGTTACTCGCAAGCCTGTTCCCGCCATGCAACCCGGTTGAGGCAACCTCACCTATCGCAAACAAACCGCTGATTGAGGTTTTCCCGTTTACTTCGGTTTTTACCCCGCCCATATAGTAGTGTGCCGCAGGCGCTACGGGAATAAAATCTTTTGACATGTCAATTCCGTGTTCAAGACACTTTTTATATATATTCGGGAACCTCTTGATCAATTTTTCCGAAGGAATACTTGTTGCATTAAGATAAACATTGTCAGCATTGTTTTCCTTCATCTCGTTAAAGTTTGCACGGGTTACGATGTCTCTTGGAGCAAGCTCTTTTCGCTCGTCATACTTACTCATAAACTCAATCCCGTCCGAATTTACGAGTTTTGCGCCTTCTCCTCTGACGGCTTCCGAGATTAAAAACCTGTTCTCGTCATCATCAAACGCCAAGGCCGTCGGATGAAACTGCACAAATTCCATATCCTGCATAACCGCCCCCGCATTATAAGCCAATGCAAGCCCGTCTCCCGTTGCCCCCGCAGGGTTTGTCGTATATTTGTAAAGCTGCCCGACACCGCCCGTTGCAAGGATTATGACGGGTGAGTAGACTGTTTCATAGTCTTGAGTTAAGTCGTTATAGACCAAAATCCCTTTACATTCGGAGTTTGAGTTGACAAGCAATTCAACGGCAAGGGTTTGTTCGTAAACCTCTATGTTTGAATTTTGCCCGACCTGTTTGCACAACGCCTGTTCAATCATCCGCCCCGTTGCGTCTCCGCCGGAGTGCAAAATCCTGTTCACCGAATGTGCCGCCTCTAAGGTGAACATAAACTCGCCCTGCTCGTTTCTGTCAAATTCTACCCCGAAATTGAGCAGGTCATGCACAACCTTGTCGGAATTTTCCGAGATAAATTTTACGGTGCTGAACTCGCTTAACCCCGCACCCGCTCTAATCGTGTCGCTTATGTGAGAAGTCGTCGTATCCTTTGAATTTTCTCTCATAACCGCAACCATTCCGCCTTGTGCGTAGCGTGAATTACTTTCCCCGAGTTTTGATTTTGTAATCAATAAAATCCCGTCAGGAAGTTTTGATTGTTGTTC
>CAMAML010000147.1 GCA_945836835.1 uncultured cyanobacterium
CATGTCATATGAGTTCTTGTACAATTATATTAAAAAGCCGTCGGTACTGAAGAATTTGAAATTGTTGTTACTCTATTCCGAGACAAGACCTGCAAAGAGTTTCTTCGATGTTACGGAAACGGACTGTTATTTTGACGTAAGGGTCATGCCTATTGCTCGCAACACGGCATACGAGATTATCGAAAGTAATATGGAAAAAGTCAAAGATTTTCCTAAAATGAGTGAGGCTGAGGAAAATATTATTTGGACGCAGAGCAAGGGAAATCCCGCTTATATAATTCAGGCATGCGGACTTTGGCTGGACTCTCATATTGCGGATTGCAAGTTTGAGCTGCCCGAAAGTTACGACAACCTTGTCGCAAAAAGGATTTGCCTGCTCAGTGCAATAAATAAAGATGCATATCTGTTTATGATGGGATGTGCCATATTGGGGGACAAGATTAACTTAAACCTTGTCAAACAGATTTTTGGGTACGATGAAAATACTTTCAACGGGATTATTGAATATTTGACGAACACGAATTTCATATCACCGCTGAACGATATTTTTTATCGGTTTAAAGATTTGTTGCTTTGGGAGACCATAATAAACGTTGCAAAAAACGATGAAGAGTATATTACTTTAAATACCAAAGTTTGCAATGCGTTGGGAAATTATACTCCCAATTCCAACGCAATTTTCGGGATAATTGCCCAAAATATTAAAAATCCCGTCCCCGCACTTGACATATGGACAAAGACGACAAGGCTTTCGGCGTATATCGGCGATATGAACCTTTATACAATGGCTCAAAAACAGAGCCTGGCTTTGGTTAACGAGCTTGACGAGGTTTCGACGTTAAAAGTTCGTTACGGTATTTCGGAAAAACTTGGCAGGCTTTTGACGGATTACAACCCTAAGGAGGCTATGGAGTATTTGCCCGATGCGATTGCGAACGCAAAGTCGCTAAACGAAATCCCGAAGAGCATTGATCTTTTGAGTTGCATGACAAAATGTTGCGAGCATACGGGTGAATATTTCGGAGGGATTGAATGTACGGATGCGGTTTTGGAGTTTGTCCCGCAGGAAAAAGTTTTGGAACGTGCCTTGGTGAAATGTTCAAAGTTGAGACCACTTTTGGCTATCGGAAATTGCGGACAGATAATAAACCTTATCGATAACGAAATTATACCCGTATTTGACGAAGTTTTGAACCGAAAGGACTATGACGAGACGGATTTGCCGTTGTCGTTTGTTGCGGAAACGTACCTGAAAGTATATCTTATTTTGGCGGAAGCCTTAATTTTGCAAGGTAACGGCAGGGCTTTCGATGTCCTTAATTTCCTGTTCGAGTTAATCTCAAGAAACAACGTTCAGGATCAGGATTTTATATGTACGTGTCGTTTGGCGTTGGCACAGGCAAACACGATAAAGGGCGATTTTGAGACTTCCGAGAAGATTTTGGGCGAAGTCATCAAGCAGAGCGAAGTTAAAGAAATTTCGGAAGAGTGCGTTGTAAAGTGGAATTTCGTGAACATTTTGAACAATGTTTTCAGGAACAAGTTCAAAGATATGCAGGGGGATTTGTTTGAAATCGTAATGTCTGCGGACAATTTGGGGGATAACTTTACGAAGAACGTTATGAAAACAATGCTCGGCAAACTTTTTAAGGAGCAGCACAAATTATCCGAGGCGATGAAGATATACAACGAGCAGATAGCATATTTTTCAAAAGAGAAAATGTCGTTTGGAGCGTTGTTGACGTGGTATTTGATTGCCGAAATTACTCTTGTAAAGGAGGGAGGATTGGCGGCAAGAGAAATAGCGGAGCAGGCGTTGGAAGTTGCACTGAACCCTAAGATTGACAACGGTTTCTTTGGCGTTTTGTTGCGTTCGATTTTGGCAAAATGTTTTATGGCGGTTTCTGATTTTGAGTCCGCCAAAATGCACCTTGAAGAGGCGATAAGCGTTGCAAGAAAATACAATATGAACGATATGTTGTCGAGATTGTATCTTTTATACGGCAAGTATTTGCACGAAATGGGCTTGCACACCTCGCAAGAACAGGTTAAATACCTGAAAGCCGCTATGAAAATGTTGGGTACCGCAACGGAATTTGTAAAACAGACCAAGAACACATCCGTCCATGTAAAGATAGAGGACGCAAAGAGATCACTTCACAGATTTTTGACAACGAACAGAATATCGTTCGGTTAGCAGGTTTTTAGGGATACGGGCTATGGCGGGATAGTCGAGTTGGATTTGGCTGCCTCGGACGGTTGGTTTTGAGGTAACGACGATTGGATTTTGGGATTTGGGGCAAGTTTTTGTAACGCTTGCCCGTTGGGGGGCGAATTTTGTTAAGGGGGGATCAATTAAAAAATACTTTTTTACTTAACCGTATAATCTTGTCCGCCGACTATTCTCAGGTGGCGTTCCGCACCTTCGCCGACGCTTTTGCTCATTAGGTTGTGCTGTTCCACAAGCTCGTGCTGAAGTTTTCGTATTTGCTGGTTTTGAGGTTGAAGTTCTATGTTCTCCGCACCCGCCAAAATCTTGTTAATTGCGGCTTTTGCCTCGTCTAAGGCACGTTCTGCGTCGTCGTAGTAGCCTTGAAGGGTGTCGGGCGTTTCGGTGATGTCCAGTGCGTCTTTCAGGATTTTTTGGATTTGGGACATCGAATTTGTTTTTACGTAGAAAATTTGGAGTCTGTATTCGTTTGCGGTGCTGAGGATTTTTGCTCCGCCTTTTGCAAAGTTTTTGTGGGCGATTACTATGTCCGCCTCGTCGAGGTTTCGGGTGATTTCGGCGTTCAGGTCAAGCCGTTCGATAACCTTTTCCACAATGGTTCTCGATACTGCGTAGAGGTATATTTTCTTGAACTGTTTCACGTCTTTGACATATTTTTGCCTTGAAAAGCTGAATTTTAAGCTGTCGGTTGGGTTGATTTTTTGCTCTAATTCCTCGATTTTTTCGCTAATGGTTTGTTGTCTTTGAGGTGCCGGCATGGCTAAAGGTTCGACTTCAACCCCTTCTTTTTCGACTTTTCTGATTTCGGGTCTTATTGGCCAGCCCCTTAAGATGTAGTCAACGGCTTCCGAGGTGTCTTTGTATACGGCAAGCGTGTTTCTGTCAAGAATTTCGATTACGATGTCGAAGGTCGGTTGTTTTTCTCTTTCTAAGACTGTTTTCTGAGAAGCTCGCCGTCTTGCTTCGTCGTCGCCCAGGGTTACGGATTGGATACCGCCGACAAGGTCGGATAGGGTCGGGTTCTTGATGAGGCTTTCGAGGGAATTCCCGTGTGCGGTTGCGATGAGCATAACCCCTCTTTCCGCAATGGTTCTTGCGGCTTGAGCTTCGGCTTCGGTACCGATTTCGTCGACGACGATTACTTCGGGGGTGTGGTTTTCAACCGCTTCAATCATAATGTCTTTTTGGTATTGCGGTTGAGAAACCTGCATCCTTCTGGCATGCCCGATTGCGGGGTGCGGGGTGTCGCCGTCCCCTGCAATTTCGTTCGAGGTGTCCACGACGATTACGCGTTTACCCAGTTCGTCCGCAACCAGTCGGGAGATTTCTCTTAACTTTGTGGTCTTACCTACCCCCGGACGCCCGAGGAAAAGTATACTTTTGCCCATCATACAAAAATCTTTTATGCAGGCGATTGTTCCCGTTACTACACGCCCAATTCTGCAAGTAAGCCCGATAACTTTGCCCTGCCTGTTTCTTATTGCGCTAATTCGGTGTAACGTTCCAGAAATTCCCGAACGGTTGTCCGAGGTAAAATTCTGTATCCTGTCCGTGATGTATCTTATGTCCCCTTCAACAACGATTTCCGTCCCCAAATACTCTATATGCCCTCCGGAATGCCTAATCTCGGGTACTCGTCCGATGTCCAGTACAATTTCGATGACGTCGTGCATGTTATCGTAGTTGATGAACCGCCGAACCTTCTCGGGCAGCACCTCTATAAGCCTGTCCAAATCGTTCTGAAATTGTAAGTTGCTCATTTTCTTTTGCTAAAGAGCCGTCATCGTATTTTGCTGATAAATATCTTGATAGTTCTTGTAATAATCCCATAATTATTTTCCTTTCTTTTGTTTATATTATAACAAGAATTTTAATATTTGTCAATAC
>CAMAML010000148.1 GCA_945836835.1 uncultured cyanobacterium
GGACGAGTTCTATTCTCACGGTCTTTCTTATTTGTATAGACACATAAAAGAACACGAGAACGAAGAAAAACTCCTTGCAGCAAAAGATTTAATTCAAAAAAGAACGGAAGAATATGCAAAAAAATTAACCTTTGATGAAGTTCAAGCCTTTTACACAGAGCATTTTGTTCAAATATTTGACAAAATTTCAAGCCAATCTTTTATGAAAAGACAAGAAGATTTAACATTTTTAGATAATGAGGCAATATCAATGCAATACAAGTTAGCGGAAGGTTCAACCAATGCATTGATGTCGCTTGTTATTTTCTTGAAAACAAACCGCGGAGCAATCGAATATATTAGCAACCCGGAAAATCCCGAAGAAACCAAAAATGCGATTAAGAAAGAGCTTGTAATGGCTTTCTTGAAAGAACATATGGATTATAATATTACCTAAAAATCTTGTTCCGTTTTAAAAACTTTGTAAATTTAGAAAGTTTTTAAAATACATTTTAAAAACTCTTGAAAAATTCTTGAGAATGTTGTATAATGTTCTCGAGAGGAATTGCTATGATTAAACGAGAAGAATATCTGAAAAAGTTAATATCTTTCAGGGACAAAGACCTGATTAAGGTTATAACAGGGATAAGAAGGTGCGGAAAATCAACTCTGTTTAAGTTGTTCCAAGAGTATCTAATCTCTTGCGGAGTCGAAAGTGAGCAAATTATCAATATTAATTTTGAAGATTTGGACTATGAATATATCTCTAATTATAGAATTTTATATGATTACATAAAACAAAAATTACACCCGAATAAAAAGAATTACATTTTTTTGGACGAAATTCAGCATGTGGAAAACTTTGAAAAAGCAGTGGATAGTCTTTATATTAATAAAAATGTAGATTTGTACATAATAGGCTCCAATGCTTTTTTCTTATCGGGAGAACTTGCAACATTGCTTTCGGGCAGGTATGTAGAGATAAACATGCTACCTTTATCATTCAAAGAGTATTCGTCTGCATTACCTGAAAACATTAGCCTTGAAAGAAAATTCAGTATGTACATGGAAAACGGCGGTTTCCCATACTTGCTGAACATCTCGGAGGAAACCGATAAAATTGACTATTTAAAAGGTATTTACAACACTATTGTTCTAAAAGATATTGTTACCCGAATTAAAATATCCGATATATCAATTCTTGAAAGTATTGTAAAATTTATGTTTGATAATGTCGGCAATCTTACTTCGGCAAAAAAAATAAGCGATACATTAACTTCTTTCGGAAGAAAAATCACTTCTCCGACAGTTGAAAAATATTTGTCTGCGTTGGTTGATGCCTTTATATTGCAAAAGGTTAGCAGGTATGATATTTCGGGAAAACAGTATTTGAAAACGACGGAGAAATACTATGTAACAGATTTAGGCTTGCAAAGATTTTTGCTGAATAAAAATAAACTAAACTTAGGACATAACCTTGAGAATATAGTATTTTTGGAGCTGATAAGACGCGGTTATAAGGTTTACATAGGTAAAGTCGGGGCATTGGAGGTTGACTTTATTGCGGAAGGTTTTGGGTATACAACTTATTATCAAGTTGCATATACGTTGAACACTGAAGAAATCTTGGCAAGAGAGTTGAAACCTTTAAACAGTATCAAAGATCACAACCCAAAATATTTATTAACGGCAGATATTACGCCTGAAGTATCGCATAACGGAATACGGCAGATGAATGTTATTGATTGGTTATTGAAGCCTGTCTTATAGCTATTATTTTACAGCAGATTTATTTTTCTGTTGATTAATTCGAGCAGGTCTGATTTTAGCCAATCTTCCCCAAATGTAGTATTACAAATTTTTTCTTGCAGTTTAGTTAATTCCGATTTTGTCTCGGCAAACAAAATCTTTTCCGCAAATTCGTTGTATGTTTTTTTGGTTAAGTAATCATAATCAATGGTATATACATCCAGACAATGTTGTACCTCGGCGTTAAGTCCTACTTTTCTTAATTTTTCTATTTGAAAAAGTGCATTTCTTGCGAGCTTTCTATCGTGCTTTGCCCTCTGGCATTTGTACCTGCTCGCATCTTCAAAATCAATAAGTAAATCGCCATATTTTATCATTTTTTGATGAAGTTTTTCTTCATCGGGCAAAATCAGGTATTCTATCGGAATCCTGTCATCCGTGCCTTGATTTATTTCAATCCCTCTTTTAATTTTTTCTTCTTGAATTTTTGAGCTTAATGCCTTTTCAATTTTTGTTGCTTTCTTTTTGCCGGTTTTTGCTTTTTCAAGTTCTTTGGCAGGAAAATTCATTTCGTTTGCTTTAAGATACGAATATTTAGACGTCATATATTTAACGAAACTACTGATTTTAGAGAAAATCATTCTTACAATATTTATGTCCTGATTTTTAAGTGTTGCCGAGGACAATTCCAAAATATCCTCAACCGGCATGGCTTTGACAATATCTTTTGTCAGGACGATTTTCGGATTTGCTTGAAACGCTATGTTATTGTTGGGGGATGTATTAATAGATAATATGTTCATATTGCATATAAAACCCGTAAAAAAATTTTTTTGCTATTTGATAAAAATTGTTACAGTCTATACGTTGATGAACTCTTCCTTTTTGCACGGTTCGCAGTGGATTATTGTTTGAGAGTTCGGGAAGGCGGTTTTTATTTCGTTTTCCAAAAAATCGCATATTTCGTGACATTCTTTCAGTGACATGTTTTCTTCGCACAACAAGGTTAGATTAATATCCCTAAAAGGTCCGCTTTTTCTGCTTTTAAGGTTTTTGTATCCAATGATTTTGTCGCAGTTGTTTAGGATTTCTTCTATCTGCCGTAAGTCCTCTTCGGGAAGCGTTCCGTCAACGAGGTTGTTCAAGGTTTCTTTTGTTATGGTAATTCCCGCCTTAAGAATTATCAGTGCGACAAATATTGCAATAAGCGGGTCAAGCAAGGTAAAGCCCGTAACTTTTATGAGTACAAGCCCAATCAAAACCCCGATTGACGAATACACATCCGTGCTTAAATGTTTGGCGTCGGCGTGCAGTGCGACGGAGCCGGTTTTCTTTGCGACTTTAAAGAGGTAACCGCTCACGACAAGGTTTGCCAGAACCGCTATACTCATCACGATTATACCGAGAGTTGAGTCAAATTCAAAACTGCTTGCGGTGATAATTTTTTTGCACGCTTCCCAAACAATATAGAAAGCCGCAATTATAATGAGAACGCCCTCGATAAATCCCGCCAAATCCTCGTACCTTCCATGCCCGAAGGGGTGTTCCTTGTCTGCGGGCTGGGAGGATCTGAGGACTGCCAAATAGGTCAACACGGACGCCAAAAAATCGCTCATCGAATGAATAGCCTCGGAAATAATCCCCATACTGCCCGAGATGAACCCTGCGATAAGTTTGAATATGATTATCAAGCCATTGGATACAATCGACAACCTTGCGGCAAATTTTTTCTCTGTTTCAACTTCCATAAACACCTCTTTTTACAAAGTATAACACGAAAATAAGTTTTTTAATCAGAGCCTGTTCACATAAATTGATAAAAATCAAAAGAATGGTAAGCTGAAGGAATGGAAATAACGTTAGAACAATATAAAAAAATAGAAAAATACATTCCCTTGCAACGCGGGAATGTAAGCATGGATAATGTGCAGTTATTAAATGTTCTTTTATATGTTGCAGAAAACGGATGCAAATGGCGACCTTTTACGGGATTTATATATTTCGTTATGATTGTTGATGGTATTTGTGTGAACATGCTCTAGCCCATTTTTAGCCCACTATGCAAAAAGTTTACTCTTTTCTCTTCAGCTTCTGTTCAACCAAACTTTCCATTAAGGCAATGGAGTTTTTAAGGGTGGAAATTTGTGTTTGCTGTTCCTTCAACCGTTTTTCGTTCAGGGCGTAACCTTTGGTCATAAAATCCTTCAAAACGGATGTTGCCCATTTGCGAAATTGTGTTGCGGTTTTCGACTTTATTCTGTACCCGACGGATAAAATCATGTCAAGATTGTAGTGAACAATATTCCTCGAAACGTTTCTGTTCCCTTCTTTTCGAACTATTAAGAAATCCTTAACAGTTCGATTTTGTTCCAATTCT
>CAMAML010000149.1 GCA_945836835.1 uncultured cyanobacterium
GTAAGCCTCAACTTTAAGCCCGATGTGATTAATATTAAGGTAAAAAGTTCAATCCTCGATAACAATATCGTGATGAAATCAGTTATGAAAAACAAGCTCGTGCCTCCTTACACCTTCAACGACCTTGACATTCATTTTGACACCCTTGACTTGAACAAAATTTCTGATGCCATACAGGATTACGACACGACTTTGTACAAGCAAAATTTGACTGAAAATCAAAAGGGAATAGCGGCTCAGGTTCCGCAGGTAATCGTCAAAAAAGGGAAAATTACGGCGGATAAGATTAGGATAAAAGAGCTTAACGCAACCGATTTTTCGTCCGATTTCGTAATCGGAGGCGACATGGTTGCAAATATCAATAACTACGGGTTTAAACTTGCCGACGGCGTGGTTGAAGGCAAGTCAAGCGTAAACCTTCTAAACAACAACTTCAGGATTGACGCAAACATCAAAAACTCCAACGCTCAGAGAATTGCGGAAGATTTGTTCGGGTTAAAAGGGCAGGTTTACGGTATCATAAACGGAGATATGAGTTTTTCTTGTGTCGGGAAAACCCAAACCGACTGTATGAAAACGCTTGACGGAAAGGGTGAATTTACGGTTTCAAACGGAAGAATGCCGAAACTCGGCTCGCTGGAGTACCTATTAAAGGCAGGAAACCTCGTGTCCCGTGGGGTTACGGGAATTTCCATAAACGGGATTATCGATTTAATTACCCCATTAAAAACAGGTGAGTTTGAAAGTATTGCGGGGCATTATTCCGTAGAGGACGGCGTTGTCAAAAATCTTGAAATCTTCTCTAAAGGGAAAGACCTCAAACTGTACCTCACGGGCGATTACGACATCGAGAGTTACGTTGCGGATATGGAAGTTTACGGAAGCCTTTCAAACAACATCGCCTCCGTGTTCGGCAAGCTCAAAAACGTTTCCCTGAACACCCTCCTCAACACAATCCCATTCTTGTCCTCAGGTGAAATTTCACCTGAAATGCAAGCAAAAATCGACAAAATCCCGAGCGATAAAAACTCCAGCGTCTCAAGAATGTTTGCCGTCAAAATCGACGGGGACATTAACGGCATAAATTACGTAAAAAGTTTCAAATGGGTAAAATAAGTTGAGAGTGGGAAAAATGATTTGAGCGAAAGTTTTTTCGTGGTACAATTTCGCTATGAAGATTAGGCAAACCGAACTTTTAGCTCCCGCAAAGGATTTAGAAACGGGCGTCGTCGCAATTAACAGCGGTGCGGACGCCGTATATATCGGTGCATCGTCTTTCGGTGCAAGGCATTTGGCGGGAAACAAACTTGAAGATATTAAAAAACTCGTCGATTACGCCCATAAATTTAACGTCAAAATCCACGTTACGATAAACACGATTTTGACGGACGATGAACTCGTCGAGGCAAAGAAACTTATCCAAAACCTTTACGAAATAGGGGTTGACGCGATTATTGTGCAGGATATGGGGTTGGTTAACCTTGCGATAAAAAATGAGCTTCCGCCGATAGTCCTCCATGCCAGCACCCAATGTAACAACAGAGGATTGGGAAAAGTGAAATTTTTGCGGGAGGTCGGGTTTTCCCGTGCGATTTTGGCAAGGGAGCTGTCCGTGGAAAAAATCGGGGAAATTTGCCAAAACACGGATATAGAGATTGAAACTTTTATCCACGGGGCGTTGTGCGTAAGCTACAGCGGGCAGTGCTATTTGAGTTGCTCGGCAGGCGGGCGTTCCGCAAACAGAGGCGAATGTGCACAACCTTGCCGTAAAAAATACACCCTTACGGACGAAAAAGGACGGATTTTGGCAAAAGATAAGAATTTACTTTCGCTCAAAGACTTCAACGCCTCGGGGAATTTGCGGGCATTGGTTGAGGCGGGCGTAAAGTCGTTCAAAATCGAAGGTCGGCTTAAGGACAAAAATTACGTCAAAAATGTCGTTGCGTTTTATAGAGCAGAGCTTGACAAATACGGACAAAAAACATCTTCGGGGAAAATTTTTGCTGACTTTGAGCCGAATGTTTTAAAGAGCTTTAACCGCGGTTTTACAAGCTATTTCCTTAACGGACGCGAAAAATGTTTTAATTTTTCGTCCCCCAAAATGCGTGGCGAAAAGTTAGCCAAAGTCAAAAAATCGGTGCCGGGCAGTTTTGTTTTGGATAAAAAACTTGAGCTGACCCCGCAGGACGGCTTGTGCTATTTTAAAGCCGACGTTCTCGAAGGTTGCCTTGTAAACAGCGTAAAAAACGGCGAAATTTTCATAAATAAAAACATCAAAATCCCCGTCGGAACGATGATTTACAGAAACTTTGACGCAAAATTCGACAAAATGCTCTCTTCTTCAAAAATTACCCGAAAATTGAGGGCTGATTTTACCTTTAAAGACGGGGTTTTGACCGTAGAGGACGAGGACGGAAACGTCGAGAGCGTCCGACTTGAAAACTTTGAAACGCCGAACAATCCCGAAAAGATGAAAGAAATTTTTACGGAACAGTTGAAAAAGACGGGTGAAAGCGATTTTTACGCCGAAAATATCGAAATCCTTTCTGAAGTTCCTTTTATGCCGAAATCCCAAATAAACGAAGTGAGGCGAACGATTTTGGACAAGCTGATTGAAAAAAGGATTAAAAATTACAAGCGGGAGGTGCAAAAGCCGCTCAATTACGCAAAATACGTCAAAGTTGCGACTGATTATCGCGAAAACATCCATAACTCGGAGGCTGAAAAGTTTTACGAAGGGTGCGGTTGCAAAGTGTTGGAACACTCGCTTGAAACCAGTCGGGAATTTCGGGGGAAAGAGCTTATGCGGACAAAACACTGCCTAAAATACGCTTTTGATATTTGTAAATCCCCGACAAAACTTTTTCTCACGGACGAAAAAGGTAAAAAATATCCGCTAAAATTTGATTGCAAGAACTGCGAAATGGTTGTTTGTGGGAGTGACTAAATTTTTTACAAGGTTTAAACAACGTAAAATCAGTTAAGTTGTCGAGGCGTGGAGAACCTTGTGTACCTTCATCTCCGTTCAAGGGTAGCCTGAGGCTAAACCTTTACGAGGATTGGTGCATTTCACAATGTCCAAACAAACAGAAAGCTCATTAAATGTTGCATCTTTAGGCTTACAAATTTCTTGGAATACATTAATCGACTCACGAATTGAACACAATTCCTGCATAGAACAACCCAGCCAAGTAGCTACATTTTTGCCGATATGATATGCTCTGTTTACAAACCTTATTTCTCGTAGTTTGAAAGGGTAGCCTCGATAGTTTCCTTAATCTTGGTTTTCAACTCCGCAGGAGAAACGACCACGCAATTTTCCCCGTATTTTAACAAGCGAGTTGCAAGAGCCTCAAAATCTTCGCCGGAATTGACGATAGTCAACTCGCCGTCTTGAGATTTACTCTCCAAACGTTCATAATCACGAAGTTTGTATCTCTTTGCAAGGGTATTTTTCAGCTTGAACACAACCGTGGTGTAGTTTTCACTACAATCAGAACATTTGCTGTTAAGTTTCTTTATGGAAATAATTTTCCCCATCGGAATGTCCACAATCTGTCTTGACAAGTTATTAAATACGGAAAAAGAAATCCTGTCACGTTCGTACTTAATTTCTTTTGGGTTGACGATGAGGGTAATTGTTTTTGTCCCTCTTTGGTAGCTCAATTCGACCCGTTTTTGCTCCGCACATGCCTGATACGCTTCACTGATAATTTTTTCGTACTTGGTAAAGTATACGTAAAGCTCTTTATTTTCCAAAGACTTGTTCAACGAGAACTTGCGTTGTCTTGTCGTGTCGTCAAACCTCTTCTCAAGGTTTTCGACAAACTCTTCTAACGCGATTTTGGTCTTGCCGTTCGGGATAAGCGTCATATAAGACATTATAATCGAAATTGCGTTAAGCTCATCCTTTGAAAAATCAAACGTGAACGGCATTTTCTTTATATAGTATACGTTTTGATATTTTACAAAATCGACTCCGAAAATTTTCAACGTGTTCAAATATTTATTCAAAAGAACATTTGCGTTTTGAGTAAGCTCGCCGTTTTCGTAAGCAAAAAGATTGATTACGTCGGCAAAATCAACCGTCCCTTTTGAAAACAA
>CAMAML010000150.1 GCA_945836835.1 uncultured cyanobacterium
ACGCTTTAGCGTTTGGGTTTTGCTCTTTTGTATTGCCGTTACGATTTTGTTTGCTGATTTATCCTGAATTGAGTCGAGCAACTTAAGATCCTGCATATTAAGCCTGTACAAATCCGCAGGAGAATTGAGCATGTTTTTCTCATACATTTCTTCAATCAAGCGAGGTCCGACAGAGTCGATGTCCATAGCCTCTTTAGAAACCCAATAAGAAATTCTTGACTTAATATTTTCCGAACAATTAGGGTTCGTACAATATAAAACGGCTCCGTTATCTTTATACTCCAGCTCTCCCCCGCAGGAAGGGCATTTTGTCGGAGGAAGATATTTAGGGAAAGTTTCGTGTTCGGGAGTTTCAACAACTTTTATGACTTTTGGGATGATTTCCGCCGCTTTTTTAATAAGCACGGTATCCCCAATTCTCACATCAAGCCTCGCGATTTCGTCAAAATTGTGTAGCGTTGATCTTGACACCGTACTTCCCGCAAGAAGAACGGGCTTTAAGACAGCAACGGGGGTAATCGCACCCGTTTTCCCGACTCCGATTTCGATATCCAAAACGGTTGTAGTAATTTCTTCGGGCGGAAACTTGAACGCCGTTGCCCACTTCGGAGCCCGCGAGGTGTAGCCCAAATCGTCCTGAATTGAACGCTTGTTAACCTTTATAACGACGCCGTCGGTCGCATAATCGAGTTCAAAACGTTTTTGTTCCCACTCTTTACAGTAATCAATAGCCTCTTGTACATTTTTGCAAAGTCTTATGTGTTGGTTTGTCTTAAACCCGAGCTTTTTTGCGTACATTATGCTGTCATAGTGAGTTGCGGGAACCGTCCCGTTCTCTTCCGAAATAACGGTGTACGTAAACATAGACAAATCTCTGCTTGCGGTTACCCTGCTATCAAGCTGTCTTAAAGAGCCTGCCGCGGCATTACGAGGGTTTGCAAAAATCTTTTCGCCTTTTTTCAAATTCTCTTCGTTAAGTTTTTCAAAAGACTGTTTGGGCATGTAAATTTCACCCCGAACCTCAATATCAACAGGTGAAAAAAGTTTCAAAGGAATAGCCTTGACGGTTTTGAGGTTTGTCGTAATATCTTCCCCCGTAATTCCGTCCCCTCGGGTTACCCCTGTCGTAAACAAGCCTTTTTCATAAGAAAGTGCAATAGCCAGCCCGTCAATTTTAAGTTCACACACAAGCTCAACATCCGCCTCGTATTCGTGTGTAATCTTCTCGTACCATTTTGCCAAATCTTCATAGTTATAAGTATTATCAAGGCTGTACAAGCGGTGTTTATGCTTGTATTCAAAGAACTTTGTGCTGACCGAGCCTACCCTTTGCGTCGGGCTGTCGGGCGTAATCAAAAGCGGAAATTTTTCTTCCAATTCTTTCAGCTCTTTAAACAGGCTGTCGTACTCAAAATCGCTTATCGTAGGGTTGTCCAAGACATAATAGTTGTAATTATGCTTGTTAATTTCTTCTCTTAAAAATTTTATTCTATCCGTATCCAAAATTTCTCTCCCGAACTATAAAATCATCAACAACTCTCTGATAACCTTTGTCGCAACAGCGGTCGAAGCCCCCGAAGGGTCATAATCAGGTGCAAGTTCAACCACGTCAGCCCCGACAATATCAAAATCTTTGAGATATTCAAACCAGCCCATAAGCTCGTTGAACTCAAATCCGCCGACTTCAGGCGTTCCCGTTCCCGGCATAATCGACGTATCAAGCACGTCCAAATCAACCGTTACAAAGATTTTTTTATCTTTTAGAGTATCTAAGTCAGAATATTTTGTCGCAAGAGTGTTGTGTTCTTTCATAAACTCAAACTCTTCCTTCATCCCCGAGCGAATGCCTATTTGACGGAGATTTTCGGTGCCGACGATTTTTGAACAGTGGCGGATAACGGCGGAATGGGACATTTCTTCGCCCAAGTATTCTTCTCTTAAATCGGTATGTGCGTCAAAATGAACTATTGCCAAATCTTTATGAAACTTAGACACAGCCTGAATTTCGGGGAGTGTCACAAGATGTTCCCCGCCAATCCCGAAAACTCGCTTGCCGTCGGCATAAATATCTACAACGTTTTGTCTGATAACGTCAAGAGTCTTGTAAGTATTCCCGAGCGGAAACTCCAAGTCGCCCGCATCGTGGAAGTTCACATCTTCCAAAAACTTGTCAAATCTCGGAGAATATTCTTCCAACCCCCAGCTTGCAAGTCTAATCTGTTCGGGAGCAAACCTTGAGCCGGAGCGATAAGAAACCGTTCCGTCAAACGGCAAGCCGAGCATGACAATATCGGATTTTTCGTAATTCGGGTTCTGCCCCATCCAGTTTCTGTCCAAAAAAGGTCCTCTTAACATTGTTTTCCTCCCCGAATTATGCTACACCGCTGTTTAACAAGTCATGGATGTGGATTACGCCGATTGGCTTGGAATTTTCGACGACAAACATATTTGTAATTTTTTTATCATGCATAATCTTCAAAACTTCGGCAACCATTGCGTCCTTAGAGATAGTCATTGGATTTTTTGTCATGAGATTAACAGCTTTTTCCTCTAAAATCTTAGAGGTTAAACATCTTCTCAAGTCCCCGTCGGTAAGCATGCCCGTAAGTTCACCCTTTTCATCGACAAACCCGACACAACCAAGGCGTTTTGAAGTCATCTCGATTAAGACCTTTTGCATATCGGAATTTTCGCTCAAAAGCGGGATTTCGTCACCGACATGCATTAAATCCGAAACCCTTTGAAGAATAGAGCCGAGTTTTCCGCCCGGATGACGTGCATTAAAGTCTTCTTTTGTAAACCCGCGTCTTTCGATTAATCCCGTTGTCAAAATATCTCCGAGGACAAGGGTTGCGGTAGTTGAGCTGGTCGGAGCAAGCCCCAACGGGCATGCCTCGCCGTTGTCGGGAAGTTTAAGTACAATATCCCCCGCCCGCCCTAATGAACTTTTAGGATTTTTCGTAATTGAAATAAGAGGGATACCGAATCTTTTACAGTAATTCAAAATATCAAGCAATTCTTTAGACTCTCCGCTGTTTGAAATAGCAAGGACGACATCATTCTCGGTAATCATGCCCAAATCTCCGTGACTTGCTTCCGCAGGATGAACGAAAAACGAAGGCGATCCCGTAGACGCCAATGACGCTGCAATCTTCTTTCCGATATGCCCGGATTTTCCCATACCGGTAATAATAATACGCCCTTTGGCATTTTGCATAAGGTCTAATGCTTGAGAAAGGCTTTCGTCCAGCCCGTCTCTTAACTTAACGATTGTTTCAATCTCCATATCGATTGTTCTAATGGCACAGTTTTTGTCGGAAAGAAACTTGCTTGAAACTTCGTTATCAATAAAATTTACCACCATCTTAAACCCTCTTATTCAAGAAAAATACACATATTTAACAATAATACTTTACCACGAAAACTCCGACAATATACCGTTTTGTAAACACCTCTTAATAAGAATTTACCTAAAAGGCTATGAAAATTTTGAAAAACGACTTGAAAAAAAACTATGTTCCTGCTAGGATGAAGAATGTAAGCAGATATGCGCCCTTAGCTCAGCTGGATAGAGCGTCTGGCTACGAACCAGGAGGTCGGGAGTTCGAATCTCTTAGGGCGTATATAAAAAGACGAGTCTAACTCGTCTTTTTTATATTCAAAAGAGTATTTTGTTTTTATTGTTTTTCAAAGACATCTTGTGCCGGTTGACCGTTGATTATAATTTTACTTGGATCAAACCCCTTCTCAATATATCCTTTGGCAATCTCTTTTACATCACCTCTGGCGTCGCCCATTGTTACTATTTTACCCGGTTTCCCGTCAACATTTTCTCTTTCGTGAATATAAACATCTCTCGAGTTGTCATAAGGGTTACTGCCGATGATAATGTAATTATTTGGATTAAATACCATAATTTTATCCTTTCATTTTCCTGCCTACAAAAATATGAAAAATAATATGGAGCAAAAATTGTCCATTTGTTACAAAACATTTACACAATTTATTAAATATTGTAACAAAGCCTTATTTCTTGGCAAAAATATAAATTTACATGTGTTTTCGGATAAAACTTGCAACGGAATTGGAAA
>CAMAML010000151.1 GCA_945836835.1 uncultured cyanobacterium
TTTTCAACCCTATATTGTAAAATTTGCAACAATTCCTTTCCTTCCCCTGTTTGTCCGTGTGACGGTTTGATTACTTTGTCATTATAGCGGACAATTCTAATATGGACAAGAGTTTGTTGGAAAAATTAGCAAAAAGAATTAAAGAACTGCGGAAATCAAAAAATTTTACGCAGGACGAATTGGCGTACAGAGCGAATATCGGGCGTTTTACTTTGGGCAACATTAAAACGGCGCAAAATGATGCAACCTTTTCAAAAGTTTACAATATCGCGCAAGCGTTTGACATGTCGCTTTCGGAGTTTTTGGATTTTTAGGAATTTAGCCGACATTAAAATTTATTCAATTTCATCGCCCACGACAAAAACTAATTCTTCAGCTCGTTTATTATAAGGTAAACCGTCTTTAAGTTGTCAGTAGAAAGGTTCGGCAACTTTTGCTCAATTTTTTCAATAAACTCTGACTTTGAAGCCAAAAGTTTGAAGTTAAAAACCTCCTCATACGAAACGTCAAGATTTTCAAGGATTTTTTCCAACGTCTCAAGCGACGGATAATTCCTGCCGTTCTCAATCCTGCTCAAATGTTTTGAGTCAATCCCGACCATTTCGGCAAGTCGTTCCTGCGTTAACTTTCTGCTCTCTCTAAAAAATTTTATTCTCTGCCCTAAAAGCTCTTTTTTTGTTGCCATAATAAACCTCATTGTAAACTATAATCAATTAAACAATTAAGTTTTATAACCATATATGTATAGAATATATTGACAAAAAGTGATAAATAATACATAATGGTGATATGAGTTATAGAAAAAGGAGGCAAAAAGTGATTATTACGTGTAAAAATCTTAAAAACACAAGCCAATGGCGTGATGCTTTCACGCTTGCAGAAGTTCTCATCACCCTCGGCGTAATCGGCATCGTGGCAGCGATGACCTTGCCGACGCTTATACATAATTATCAGGTTAAGCAGTGGGAAACCGGGCTGAAACGATCTTATAATATTCTCACCAACGGGTTTAAAAAGGTAATGTCCGATACGGGATGTGTCGACTTGATTTGTACGGGAATATTTGTGCCAAACGCAACAAATACGCAAAACACGGAAAATCCCGAGTTTAACGCTCGAATGGAAACGACTGCAAAAAATGCCTTTAATGTGAAAAAAGTTTGCAAATTAGGCACTACGGATGACGAATGTCCAAGCGAGTACACGATTAATTATCTAAAAGGAACTCTTACATCCGTCTTAAAGTCGGATAAAATTTTTTCCATGCAACTTGCGGACGGCACGGTTGTATATATTGAGAATTGGGGATGTATGGGTAAGCTTGAAAGACGGAATTGTGCATATCTTTTGCTTGATCTTAACGGATATAAAAAGCCGAATACTTACGGTAAAGATGTTTTTGCTCTCGGATTTTTAAAAAGTGACGCTTCAATAATCCCTAACACTTCATTGTATAATTCGCAAACATCTGCTAATCCATATTGGCGAAATGACCCAGTCCAATGCGGAACTCCCGGGGTTAAATTGAAAGATGAAACCATTTCTCCGATAGTCGGCTCAAACTGTCTTGCCCGCATAATGGAAAACAACTGGGAAATGGATTATCTGAAATAACGCAATAAAAAAATGGCGGGGCAAGCGTCCTCCGCCTGTCAAAAAGCCCGACGGGTTAGATGAAGCCATCTAACCCGTCGGGCTTTCTTAATCTTCCTAGTCAATTTTTGCTTTAAATCCGTATTCAAACATCAGCCCGCAAGCCGAAACGTACATCAGCAGCTCCGCCATTTCCTCAAATACGTGCGATGAGATGTGCTTGTCCGCATAAAGGGATAACACCATTCCCGGCAAAAAGAAAATCATATTCCAAATCGGATACTTAATTATTTGCTACCGAAGTCATTATTATATGAAAACGAGTTTTAATCAACCTGTTTGAATTTTTATAAACGCTTTATTTGCAATAGTAACTTCCCCATTACAGGTGTAAAAGCTCAATAAATTTTTGTGTGGCAGCCGTGGCAATGTTCATCGCATCCTGTGCGATTTTTTCCCAATCGTTAATATTTTTCATGGAAGGAATTTCATTTGCTTTTGAAAGGTTGATAACTTCATCAAAAAGTGTCTCAAAAGAATTGGCTTTGAGTTCAATGGGCTTAGTTTTCGTAAGCAAAAAGTCTATTTTTGAGTTGACGAACATTTCAAACGAATGATGAGGATTGACGGCGTCTTTGGCTTTTTTTATGATTGATCCGCTATCTATATGGTGCGATTGGGTAACGTCTTGAAGATAATGTAAAGCTCGTCCCGCTTCTTCAAGTCCTTGTCCGAGTTTACCAAAAGAGAAGAATTTATTCATTTTGCTTAAATGTTCTTTGTATACGGATTTTGCATTATGTGTCCCGGTGTAATCGAGGAAACTTTTAATTTTGTCGTTTGGATAGTAAAAATGTTTTTGTCCGTACAAAAAAAACTCATCAAAATCCGGTTTTTGGACAAATGTTTCCAATGTCTCAAGTATAGATTTATCAATACTTTTCGCAATATTTGTATTTCTCACAATATCAGCATGGTTTTTGTAGTGCCAGCCGAAAGAAGTCGGATTGTTATTGTTTGTTTTCATCGAAAACCTCCTGTTTGGCATAAAACATGAAAAAAATATTTTTGCCAAACCGTATCGTTAAAAATTTTTCATAAGTTTTATTAGCTGTAAATCCCTTTATTTCCAAAACTTTCACCCCGTTGTAAATTTTTATTAATTGTAATTGTAACAATTATTTAACATTTCATATTAATAGTGGAGCAAATTCCTTGACCGAAGATTTTGTTGAGATTATAATTAAAAGCATGCGAAATTAGAGTTGGGACGACTATGCCTTTTTATGGAAGTCCTGAGAATAACGGAGCATTTGTTACCACCCTGAGACGCACTGATTGCAAAAGTTTCGGTTAGTCTCAAAAGGTAACGGGTTTACAGCCTTAAGTTAGAAAATTTTTATAGTATGTACACCATTTATTATATGAGGTGATTTAATGTCTAAGACAAAAACAGCCAGCAGAGTAACACCGATGGGTATCCCGCATACTCGTTTGGATGATTTACCTGATCTTATTGAAGTGCAGAAAAAGTCTTTTGAGTGGTTTTTGAAGGAAGGTTTAAAAGAAGAATTACTTTCTTTCAGCCCTATCAAAGATTATACGGGAAGATTGGAATTACATTTTCTCCCTAACTATACTTTCGACAACGCAAAGTATACCGTTGAAGAAGCAAGAATTCACGACGCTACTTATGCAAAACAGTTGAGAGTTATGATTAGATTGGTTAACCGTGACAGCGGTGAAATCAAAGAACAGGAAGTCTACATCGGGGACATCCCGACAATGACCGACAAGGGGACGTTTATCGTTAACGGGGCGGAACGTGTCATCGTTTCCCAAATCGTACGTTCCCCGGGGGTTTATTTCAAACGCGAAATATCGCCTGCGGGTAAACGTTTGTACAACGCAACCATGATTCCGAACCGTGGTGCTTGGTTGAAGATTGAAACCGATTCAAACGATTTAATTTACGTTAAGATAGACAAGAACAGAAAAATCCTGGCAACAACCCTTTTGAAAGCTATGGGGATTACCGTTGCGGAAATGGAATCTTTGTTCACTCACTTTGATTTCTTGAAAAAAACTTTGGATAAAGATACAACCGAAACAACTGACGATGCTTTGGTTGAAGTTTATAAGAAATTGAGACCGGGCGATCCTGCGTCTCCGCAGGGCGGACGCCAAATCCTAGAGGCTCGATTCTTTGACGAAAAGAAATACGACATCGGGCGTGTCGGGCGTTACAAATTGAACAAAAAATTGAACTTGAACTTGCCTAAGAACCAAAGAACTTTGACCGTTCAAGACATCGTTGCGTCGATTGAGTATTTGATTAACTTGACTTATGACGAGGGTTCGGTCGACGATATTGACCATTTGGGTAACAGAAGGATACGTTCGGTCGGTGAATTGTTGCAAAACCAATTCAGAGTCGGGCTTTCAAGAATTGAAAGAATTGTTAAAGAAAGAATGA
>CAMAML010000152.1 GCA_945836835.1 uncultured cyanobacterium
GCGGGGATTTGAAAAAATCGGTTAAACTTAAAAGCGGTTGAGTAAAAAACAACCGCTTTTTTTATTTTTGAACATATGAAAACTTTTCTCTTTCATGGTTTTCAGCCGTAAGTCCCTTTCCTCTTGAATTTAAAATTTTTCAAGAAATTTTATATCCATAAAATGTAAACTTATGTAACAAAAATCGCCCTTGTTGAAATTCGGGGGTTGGGAAAAACTTTATATATGCAAGAGAGCAAAAATAAGAAAAGAGAGGCGATTTTTATGGCTATTGCAAACGCACAGGAAACTATGTTGATGTACACAAAACAAAAAGCGATGTTGACGGAAAGGCTTTCAAACGTTCAGTTTAACATGCTGTCCGCAACCCGCCAGGCGGGTGAAAGTCAGACCAAGTACAACGCAAAGCAACAGTATTACTATTACAAATACGGCAGGGACGAAGATTATGCCGCTGTATACGATGAATTGATTGCGGAACTTGACGAAGAACACGATTTTGATATGCAAAACCTTAACTCGTGGGAACAACAGCTTGAAATGGACAAGAGCAACTACGAAACAAGGTTGAATGAGATTTCTCAATACGAGTCGACTTGGAAGAGTATGCTCCAAAACAATATCAAAAAAGATTTCCAATACGGCGGTGCGTCGCAATAGTCAAACTTTTCATAACCCCCAAAAACACTTCCCGAAATATTTCGGGAAGTGTTTTTAATATTAGTATTTTTATGGTATAATCGTCGTAAAGAAGATATAGGGAGATTGTATACCATGGATAACGATTGTATTTTTTGTAAGATAATTAACGGCGAGTTCGGGACGGAGTTTGTTTACGAGAACGAACATTTGGTCGTGTTTAAAGATATTCATCCGAAATCACCCGTCCATTTGCTTGTTGTGCCAAAGTTGCATGTGGCATCTTTGAACGAGCTTGACGACAGGGAACTTCTTGCCGAACTTATGCTAGGCGTGAAAGAGGTTACAAAAAAAATCGGGCTGAAATCTTACAGGACGCAAATCAATACGGGAAAAGAAGCGGGACAGGAAGTTTTTCACCTTCACATTCACGTTTTGGGTAAATAATTAAACAATTTTTTAATAAGGAGAAAAATATATTATGAAAAACGGCATAGAAAACGGTTACTATCACGAAATTACTCCGTCGGGGTTCGGGCTTGCGATTAAGGCGGGAAAAGTTTTGTTTTCCGAGCAGTCGGACTTTCAGAAGGTTGAAATTTTTGAGAGCGAAAGTTCATTAGGCAGAGTTTTTACGCTTGACGATCTGATGATGACGACCGAAGGGGACGAGTATCACTATCACGAAATGATTTCACATATTCCGATGATGAACCACAAAAATCCCGAAACTGTTCTTGTCATAGGTGGCGGGGACGGTGGTACGGTCAGAGAAGTTTTGAAACACAAGACCGTGAAAAAAGTCGTGCTTTGCGAGATTGACGGCATGGTTATCGAGGCGTGCAAAAAGTATTTGCCGACTATTTCGTGCAAATTGGATGACCCGAAGGTGGAAATCCTTGTGCAAGATGCGATTGAATACATCAAGGATAAGAAAAACGAGTTTGATATTATCCTGATAGACTCCACTGACCCGCTCGGACCGGGGGAAGGCTTGTTTACGGAAGAGTTTTACACAAACGTTAAAAACTCGCTCAAAAAAGGCGGTATCGTTGCGGCACAATCAGAGTCGCCCGTTGCACAGGCTGAGTCGGTTCAAAAGATGTACAAACTTTTGAAAAAAGTTTTCCCTGTTTGCGAAACCTTTACGTCAAATATTCCGACCTATCCGGGCGGATATTGGGCTTGGGCGTTCTGCTCGGAGGATGTCAAACCGCTTTCATACTTCGACGATGAACGTTGTGAAGAGATTACGAAAACTTGTAAGATTTACAACAAAGATTACCATATGGCAAGGTTTGCACTGCCGAATTACTTGAAAGAGTTGTTGTAATCGGGTGAAATGTTTCGGGAAAACTAATCAAATAAAGGGAATATAAATGTCTGTAATCATAATGATTTTGTTGATAAGCGTACTTGTTCTTGTGCATGAGGCGGGGCATTTTTTAGCCGCAAAAATGTTCAAGATGCGGGTTGCAAAATTCGGGTTCGGGCTTCCGATAGGTCCTACTCTCTGGAAAAAGAAGGTCGGGGATTTGGAAATCCTTGTACACGCATTTTTGCTCGGCGGTTACGTGGCGTTTCCCGACGACGACAAGGAGCTTAACCTGCCTGCAGATTCGCCCGACAGGTTTATGAACAGACCGATTTACCAAAGATTTGTCGTCGTATCGGCGGGGGTTGTCGCAAACATTATCTGTGCGTTCGTGTTCGTGCTTTTGACCGCCGTACTTTGGGGACAGATGCCGTCGGGAAAATACAACGTCTTTATCCAAAAAATCGTTGCGGAAAAGGACGCTTCCGTATGGCAATCAGGCATGGCGGACGGCGATAAAATCTTGAAAATCAACGGTTCCGACGTAAACAGTGCTTACGCTCTCGTAACTTACGTTCAATTAAGCAAAAAAGATGACGGGAAAGTTGCGGCAGACGAGGTTGAGCAGAACCTTGAATTAATATTGAAACTGAACCCGAGCCTTAACTCAGACGAAACAATTCAAAAAGATACGGTTGTAAAATTGCCGAAACCCGTACCCGAAAAACCGATTAAGCTCAACGATAAAGTGCTTGCGGGTTTGGAAAAATACAAGAACCCGAAACTTGATTTGAGTAACGAGCAAAAATCTTTGAGGGATAAGATTTCGGGCAAGTCAGAAATTGTTGCGGACGGTAACTTTACCCTGAAAGATGTTGCAACGGCGTTTACGGACGGCGAGCAAGAGGTCGATATGGTTGTCGAAAGAAACGGGCAGGTTATCGAATTAAAGCCGATGTACCCGAACAAAAACGGTCAAATCGGGGTATTGATGGACATACGGGAAATCATGACTCCGTCAAAAGGGTTCAAGGCGGTAATCACAACGAGTTCACGGTATCTTTACGACCAGACGGGGATGCTTTTGCAGGGGTTGTACCAGATTTTTGCGGGCAAAATTCCCGCAAGCGATTTGCACGGTATAATCGCCATAACAAAAGTCGGCGGGGACGTAATCCAACATAACGGATTTTTCTCGGGACTGTTGCTGACGGCGGTGATTTCGCTTGATTTGGCAATAATAAACTTCCTTCCGATACCGGCACTTGACGGCGGGCATGTTATGTTTTTGATTATAGAAAAAATCAGGGGTAAACGGCTCAACGACGAAACCGTCGATAAAATCGGGACATTCTTTTTCCTGTTACTTATCGGGCTGATGATTTTGGTATGTTTTAACGACATCTACGCCTTGTTGATGAAAAAATTGTAACAATTTTGCAGTAATATGGCAAAAAAATTTCTGTTCGGTTTTTGATACACACGGAAAGATTGTAAGGAGTTAAAATATGCGTATAGCAGGGATTACAAATTTGGGGTTTCAAACTTTACAACATTCGGCAACACCTCGCTTTCGGGGTCATTGGGTGAACAGTGTTCAGCCTGCACCGTATCCGCACGAGGACACTTTTATTTCGGTTAACACATATATAGCGGACAGCGACGAACCTGTTGACGAGATTGTGCGGAATTATGAGGAAAAAGCTCACAACCGAGATTTCTTGCGACCGCATACTCCTTACACTTTGGGCGAAAACTATTTTACGGACATAAGCCAAAACTCCGAGGCAAAGAAAATGCAGTTGACATTGAGTGCCGACCGCAACACCGAAGAACACAGGTATCTTGATGCGGTAAAAGATAAGATAAAGATTGCAAGGATTTTAGCGGAACAGCATTATGAACGAGATAAATTTTTAACCGAGGAGGGGATAAGACAGATATACAAACTTGCGAATAAAGCGGACAGGAACGACATTTATGATGCGGTTTGGAATTACAACCCCGATATGGCAAGGGGGTTGAACGCGGATTTGCCAAGTGAGTTGGACTCTGATTTATATTAGCGGCGACCATTCAAATAAACACGCGATATAGAAGAGGAGGTTCAACC
>CAMAML010000153.1 GCA_945836835.1 uncultured cyanobacterium
GTTTTTGTCCACATTCTGCACTCGTAATACGGGATTTGCTCGCGATAAATCTTCACGACCTCGTCCCACTCCGCTCTCGGTCCAACTATCGACATATCACCTTTTAAAATATTTATCATCTGCGGAATTTCGTCAAATCGTGCTTTTCTCACAAACTTGCACCAAGGGATTACTCTATCATCCTGTTCTTGATTTTCGGCATACCCGCCCTTTTTCAAGTCCTTCGGGACATAATTGTTTGCCCACATCGTCCTTAATTTATAGCACTTGAAAATCTTCCCGTCTTTTCCGACCCTGTTTTGGGTATAAATAGGGTTCTCGTGATCCGTGAGCCATATCCTTAACGCCGTAAAGCCCGTTATTGGAAGGGTTACAATGAGAATTATTGAAGCTGCGATTATGTCGTAAACTCGTTTACAAAAATCGTACACGTGAGAACGATTTTTCACAAATTGGTAGTAAAGCTCCGTAACAGTCGCTTCATCAATATAGAATTTGCCCGTCACCATTTCATAAAAATCGGGCATCTTGTAAAGTTTCACCCCGTGCGGAAGTTCCAAAATCTTCTCCGTCGGCTGTGCAATTACCACAATCGACACCTTCTGCTCTCTTATTATCCGTCGTAAGCTGTTGTTAACGTCAAATACGGGACAATCCGTACAAAAACTCTCCGCCGTCGTGCCATCAGCCACCACGCCCGCTACTTTCATCCGCAAGGCTTTTTTGTTTCGGATTTCTTCCGCCAAAACCCTTGCTCGCTCGTTTGTCCCAAGGATTAAGATGTTCTTTTCCTTCTTCAGGTTAAACAGATAATAATGAAAGCCCAAGCGATATACGTACAGGCATAGAAAAACCGCCAAGATATTCAGCACGAAAAATTTTAGAAGGGTGAGTTTTTCCACAAAAAATGCTAACCCTAAAAGTGCGGGGATATGTGCAAAAACTACTCCTTCAAAAAGTCGGTATGCATTCCACAACGTTACGTTGAACTCTCTTATTTTGTACTGTCCTTTCAAATACAGCGAGAACATCCCCGTTAGTGTGATTAAGCTTACGCCACAAACTTTTGCCGTACTTGAAAATCCAAACTTACAAGCCATAAACAAGCTCACTCCGACAAGTATCCCGAGGTCAAACAAAAACATTATTAACGTTGATTTTGATAAACTTTTGAACACTGTTGTTTCTCCCGCAACGTAACTGACACCCTTTACATATACTCGCAACCTTACTTGTTACAAAATTATTTATTTGTATCAAAATTAGTAATAAAGTGCATGAATATTGTATCATAAAAATTATATCATACGAATTTTATTTAATTTTTAAACAAAAAGATACTTGGATTTTATGGCTTATATCCTTTATTAATGCTGTTATATACGTTTTTATAATTTTGTAACATTATATAAAGCGGCGAAATCGGATTAGAAGTGCAACACCTTGATACAAAAAATCGGCTTACACAACATTTAACTTGTTGTATAAGCCGAAATTATCAAAAAATTGTTTTAAAATAAATTTTATTTACCAAAAACCGCCCTAAAACGGTTTATGTCGTTTTCCGAAAGCGTTGTTTGCTCGTTGACGTAGGGGTACATAATATCGTTTTTGTTTTGGGTATGCGAAAGCCCGAGGGCGTGACCGATTTCGTGCAAGCATATGTGATAGATTTGCTTGTCGGACATTTTCGTATTGTCACTCGCTCTGAGCCAAATCGTAATATTGGCTTTGGCGGAAGTCCCTATCCCCGTTTGGGCCTTAGTGGAAATTAACCCCACGGCTTGTTTGTGATTTTCGGAACGATCACTGCTGTCCGAAAATACGACAATCAAGTTTGGAAGTTGAGCCGGTGAGCGAACATAACGAAACCGCACGGCATCCCCGCCCGCACGCTCCCATTCCGAAAATGCCTTTACGACGGTTGGTTTGTAAGGATGTTCCTCAACATAAACATTTATCGGGAATTGGTTTGCCAAGCAACCGCTCGCCGTTAACCAAATACCCCATAACAAAAACAAAATCTTTTTCATATAATGATTATTACATTTTTTGAAAAATTTTCAACACCCGCACCACATCTCCGTTACAAATCTTTAAATGGGAACGAGAACCCCCTAATAAAAAGATAATTCCGATTATGTGGGCTTGCTCCTCCACTGTCACCTGTTGGCTCGGTTGCAAGATTTACCGTATCAGAACTGTCTGCTACAATTATAACATACCTTAAAAAAGATTTCAAACTATTGTCGTGTCAAGGGAAAATTGTCCGCCACTACATTTGTTAATGTCGGGTTCAATGAAATTGTCGAACCCGACCTACGCCACTGCTTTCCATAAAAAATTTTCAAAATAAATAGACAAAAGTTATCTTTTGATGTATAATTAACTTATCGGAAATCATTCCGACAGGGAAACCTCTCGTTTACCTCCGACCGACACATACAAGTTACGTAGATTAGGCGGGTAAGGAGGTGATGACAAGTGATATTCTGTATTACAGAAAAAGCGCTATGGCTTATCTTTGCGATAATCATAGCACTTAAATTCACTAAATAGGGAGTTAAGAAACACTCCGGGATAATTGCACAAACTCTCGGGGTGTTTTCCCTGTATCTATATTATTTACCATTTCTTTAAATTTGTCAAGCCTTATGTTGCAACCTCGTTCCAAAATTACAGCCTGTTCATCCCGCAAAAATCCTTGTAGGCACAGTATTTGCAAGAATTTTCTTTATAACTCGGCTCAAACTCGTGGGATTTTATGCGTTTAACGGCGTTGCGGAAGGTTTCGACCGCTGTTTCGATTTCCTCTTTGGTGTAAGTTATCCCTTCATTTTTGGACAAGAAATCTTCGGGATAGATGAATTTTGTAAGGCTCACCTTATGCCCCGTCGCAAGCTCGTAAAAATACTTGTACCAAGCCATTTGGTTATAGTAATCTTCATGGTTGCCGTCGATTTTTATCCCCGAATTTTTGTTATTCCCCGTTTTATAATCGTAAATCGAATACGTCCCGTCGTCGTTCTTGTCAATTCTGTCGATAATTCCGTAGAACTTCGTCCCGTCGTCGAGGGTTACACTTATTTCCTTTTCCTGTTCGACCAAAATCGCACTCGGGGTGTTGACTATTTGAGAGTAGAAATTATCTAAGGCGTTTTCGCCCCTTCCTTCAAAATGTTTCCGCTGTTCATAAGACTCCATCGCCAAAGTCGCTAATTCGTCCTTAAACCATTTTATGACCTGTTCTTTTGTCGGCGGAGTTTTAGTTTCTCTGAGGTACTTAAACGCCTCTTCGCACGCCTTATGTATTGCCGTACCGTAACTTAGGGCGTTCGGGTTACCGTCTTTTGGAGAAAGTTTTAGGATGTCGTTATAAAAATACATCCGAGGGCAGGCGAGGTACCTGTTCACGGAAGACGCCGAGAAAGCTCTATTAGCAAGTTTTGCCTCTATCAGGTCGTGAAAATCTTTCTTGTAGTCGTACTCTTTTTTGATTAAGACACTCACCTGCTGCTTCCAATAAGACTCTTCCGTATACGTGAAAGGAATGGGTTCTTTTTCAAGCAGATCTTGAATTTCGACGATAAATTTTGTCGGTTTTTTCGGCTTTTTGTTGATTGTTTCGGGACAAGACATCCTCAGGGTATGCTTTGCCCTTGTCATCGCAACGTACATCAACTTTGCCAAATCCGAAGGCTTAACCTCTTCTTTCAGTTCTTTTTCGGTTTTATATTCCGACATTTCGAGAGGAATTTCGGGTTTTAAGGATTTTGAGCTGCTTTCCCACTTGTAGCGTTCAAGGGTCGGCATATAGACGTACTCAAATTCCCGACCTTTTGAGCCGTGGTAAGTGCAAAGCTGAACCGCATTCATCGGGACGGGGGATTTTTCCGTGTTAATCGTTTCTTCATCCTCGACGATTGATTTTAGGTAAGAATAGAACTCTTCCAAAAAACTCGTTTTATAGATTGACGAAAACCCTTCCGCTTCTTCCAAAAACTTTTTCAAGCCCGCAATACTTTCGGTTTGGTTGATTTCGGTGTTAA
>CAMAML010000154.1 GCA_945836835.1 uncultured cyanobacterium
AACAGCGTAGATATTTCAAAGTTTATTAACAGAATTATGAGACGCGGTAAAAAATCTATCGCTGAAAAAATCTTCTACGCAACTTTGGCAAAAATCGAAGAAAGAACAAACGAAAAACCTCTCGAAATCTTCCAAAAGGCTATGTCCAACGCAACTCCGTTGCTGGAAGTTAAGGCAAGACGTATCGGCGGGTCAACTTACCAAGTACCTATCGAAGTTAAGGCTGACAGAGGGTTTGCTCTTGCTTCTTCGTGGTTGATTGAAGCCGCTAAAAAACGGGGCGGAAAATCCTTCATCGACAAACTTACAAACGAGCTTATCGACGCATCAAACGGAGTCGGTGCCGCTTGCAAGAAACGTGAAGATACCCACAAAATGGCTGAAGCTAACAAGGCTTTTGCTCACTACAGATACTAATTTGTATTTTATAAAAAAGCGGCTCGCAGTTCTGCGAGCCGCTTTTTGTTACCTTTCTTAGCCGAATGTTTTGAACGTGTCTTGAGTGTTCTTTTCGATAACTTTTGATACCGCGTCCATTTCGGTTTGGATTGCCTCTTGTTCCGTATCAAGCTGTTTCAATCTCAATTCAAGGTTTTTGTCTTCCGATTGGATAATTTCGATTTTTGCGTTGATTTCGGTGATTGATTGATCGTACAAATATTTGTCGTATTCGTATTGGTTCATCGCATCGTCGTACGCTTCCTGATCGGTAATTGTTGAAGTTGTCAGAGCATATGTTGTATATCCGCCTTCCTCGTTAGGGATTGAGATGTTAATCATACGTCCCGAGCTGTCCATTTCAACTTTGCAACCGTCTATTGCTTTAACTTCTTTGCTTTTTTGCTCGCTGCCGATTGTGTAGCAGTTGATATTCGATTTTGAGTAGCCGTCATTATCGTATTGAGTGTTTTCCAAATCGCCTGCTTTGTAGAAGTAAGGTACGTATTCGCCCGTTGTTGTGTTTTGGATATATCTGACGTAGTAGTCGTCATCGCCGTATTTTTCTTTTAACAAAGCCAAGTAAGCTTCTTCTTCTTTGAGTAATTCCTGCAATTCTTTTTCGGACATATCCGCAAGATACAGGTCGTCATTTGCAAAACTTTTCAAGATTTCTTTTTGGTAAGTTCCGTTTTCATATTTTACAAATTTTGTTGCAAGGTCAGGATTGCTTTCGTTCTCGTCAAACAAGTACATATAGATGTTCGCAGGATTTAAGCCGTTGAGAGCATTCCCGTCCACATCCTGGTAGCCGCCACGGCCGTCTGAAAAGATTGCCATTTGGATACCTGCATTTTCGTCGTAATATAAGTACTGCAAGTTTGCCAAATCTTGAGCGGTACAAGCCTCCCAACCCACCGTTTGAACGGTAGAACCAAGCTGTCTGAGTTGTTTTGAACCTATTGTATATATTCCGTCACTGTTGTGAACTACGCTTGACGAAGCCGAAACTACCGAGAAGTCATCTTGCCAAGAGGACAAGTAACTCATCATATATTTTCCGTTCGGTTGTGCAATCATTGAGGTGATTTCGTTTGTCAATGCACCGTCGTTGAACGAGTAAACCGTCTTTGTGTATTCATCTACCGAAGGAGCAACCGGAACGCTCATCCCGAGTAATGAATTATAATAGTTCGCAGATTCGTTTGAGAGGGTCGTTCTCTGTTGGTTGATCTGTTGACCTTCAAATTCTACGTTTGTTTTTCTTGCCGTTAAGCCTAAAAATCTTGCTTGTGATGCTGCCATTCCCATTGTGGTTGTCCTTTCATCTAATTTCCATTACTCTGCATGACGGCAACATGGTTTTAAAACTTTAAAAAAGAGTTTAAATTTGTAAAGAAATCGTTACAAATTATTTTCCGTATATAAAAAAGATTGGGCAAAACACCCAATCTTAAAGGTTTTATGTATGTAAAACAAATATTAGTAATTTGTAGCACGACGTTCAAAGTATGCTTGAGAGTGTGCGCAAACGGGACAAACTTCGGGAGCTTTTTTGCCGACAACGATATGACCGCAGTTTGAGCATTCCCAAACGGTGTCGCCTTCCGAGGAGAACACGATACCTTCTTTGATGTTTGAGAGAAGTTTTTTGTAGCGTTCTTCGTGTTCTTTTTCGATTTTTGCAACTTCTTCAAAGAGTCGTGCGATTTCCGTAAACCCTTCTTCTCTTGCTTCTTTTGCAAAAGTCGGATACATTTCCGTCCATTCGTAGTTTTCACCGTTTGCGGCATCTTCGAGGTTTGCCATGGTGTCGGGAATTCCGCCGTGAAGAAGTTTAAACCACATTTTTGCGTGTTCTTTTTCGTTGTTTGCGGTCATTTCAAACAACTTTCCGATTTGGACGTAGCCGTCTTTTTTAGCTTTTGACGCGTAGTATGTATACTTGTTGCGAGCTTCGGACTCGCCCGAAAACGCTGCCATAAGATTTTTTTCTGTTTTTGATCCTTTTAATTCCATCTTTAACTCTCCTTTTTTCCAATCTTAATATATATTTTTATTTTTGTTTTGTCAATAATTGATTTGGTGGAGTTTGTGGGATTAAAAGGTATAGGCTTCAGGGTTTAATATCATAGGCTCACCTGTTTTCCAATTTCTTTCAAGCCATATATATGAATCGTTAAGGGTTTTATTTAATTTTGTTATTAATTTGTTGTTATGATAATTCATCAACAATCTTAATACTTCAACATAAATTTCCTGTATCTCGCTTGCATCAAAATTTTTTATGGTAGGGTATCCGAAAACTTGGTTTTCACAATCAAATAAAGAGGCTTTGATATACTGTCTCACTAAATAAGCCTTGGCTTTTGTTTCGCCGTTTGCTGTTTTGGAATTGTCAAATTCTTTCAGGGATTTCCCGAATTTGAGCAAGGCTAATTGGTAGGTATTTGCCAATTTTTGGCTTTCGTCACCGGGGCATGAGTCAATAAATTTTGGAGTATATTTGTTGAGTTTTGAGGCGTCGAAGGTGTTAAGTTCAGGTTTGTGCGGGTAGTATTTAAAATCGTCAAAGCTAATATCCGTTGTGTCAATTCCTTCTTTTTCGCACCATAAGAAAAAGCGTTTTTTAAATAATTCGGGAATTATGTCCATTTTGTAGTACATATTTTGTTCTTCTTGAACTTTTTTCCAAGAGTAGGACATATTTTTGGAAAGCCGTTTTTTTGCCCATTCGTTAATGTCGTAGAACTGTTTAATTACTGAAAACTCTTTTTTGGCGGTGGCAGTAATAGGGCTTTCCAGCATGTCGTCCGTAAGTATAAATCCTTTGCCTTTCATGAATTTGGACAGAGCCTTTTTAATATCTTCCATGCCGGGCATTCCCCAGGCTTTCGTCATAACTTTGCGGAACAATTCGGCTTGGTCGGGGTTGTCTTCAAAATACTTTTTCTGTCTTTGGGAAATAGCAAAAATGCTTTCGGGGTGTTCGATGTAGTGTTTTATCAACCCTTCCGAAATATGTTGCCTGTGTTCAGCGGAAAGCGGTCCTCGCTTTATGTGAACGGGTTCACCTTCTTGCTGTTGGGCTTTTATATCCAATGTTTCCTGCCGTTTTAGGGTCATTTGCTTTGTCAGGCGTTCGTTGTATTCGGGGTCGGAAAATTTTAACACATATCCGTATTGGCGGTGTACTTTCGGGATATTCAGCTTGTTCATAATTGCATTGAGGTCTTTGCCGCCCGTGTATGCTTTCAAGTCGTTGAGCGAAAACCCTTCACCCCAATACAGTTTTATAATTTGCAGGGACAAGTCCTCTTCCGTATTGAAAAATTCGATTTTACCTTTTAGCAGGTCATCTGCGAGCGTGCCTTCCCTAAACTCAACTTCCGAGGCGGATTTTACGTCGCTAAATTCGGGGAATTTAGCTTTGAGTTCGTCGAGGCTGAAACAGTCTTTTATGCTTGCGTAGAGCTTTTTGTGGACACTAATGAGGGTTTCTTTGTCTTTGTTCCCTTCTTCCAAAATCATTCCCGCCCATT
>CAMAML010000155.1 GCA_945836835.1 uncultured cyanobacterium
CAAAAGATAAGAATGGGAAATTTTTCTCAGCATGTTCGCCCCCTCACCCGAATTTCTAAATTCACCTTTAAAAAATAATTGCCAAAGGCTCATTAAGAAATTCTACCCTCTCCCGCAGGGAGAGGGCGAAATTAACCTTTATTATCCTTTAAATCATCCGATGTTAAACTTCAAACAGTTGTCTAAGGCGTGTCATGATGTCGTCCTCGTCAAGCTCTTGGGTGTCTTTGTTCAAATTTATCGCCATTTGGTAGTAATGTGCGGCGTCATTCGTAAACCCCATTTGCTGACTTGCACGTCCCGCATTGAAATACGCCATTGTATAATTTTCGTCAAGCTCTATCGCTTTTTCAAAATAATCCAATGCCTCTTCGGCATCAAGCAGCCCGTCCATGTACAAAATTCCCAAATTGTTTTGAGCATAAGGGTTATCGGGGTTAAGCTCGATTGACTTGTGGTAAGCAACAAGTGCCTCTTCGACAAAATCCTTTTCGTAAAGTGCAATACCGAGCTTTGAATACCCTCTGTAATTGTCGGGTTCAACGATTACCGCATCGCAATATGACTTAATAGCCTTGTCCAAGTCGTACTCCGCCATATAGGTATCACCCAGAGCCAAATACAGTTCATAATTCTTCGGGTTAAGGATAATCCCCGCCTGATAGGTCGCAACCGCCGCCTCGATGTTTCCGTTAATTTCGGCGTAAATTCCTCCTAACGCCTGACATACAATCGATGTCCACTCGTTGTCGGGGTTGATTGCTATCGCTTTTTGGTAATACTCTATAGCGTCATCATACAATTCCGCTCTTGAATACGCATACGCCAAAGAATTGTTGTAATAAGGGTTTGTCGGCTCCTGTTCAAGTGCGAGTTTAAATGCACTGACCGAGTTAATCTTGTCTTCCCGTTTCAGGTATAAATGCCCCAATTCGTAGTAAATTGCAGCCTTATCAATATCAAATTCAAGCAACTTTTCGTAACATTCGATTGTTTCCGAGGTATTTTCCGGGAAATACGTTTGCAAAACGGTTGCAAGTTTCACCAAAACATCTCTGTTAAGCGGATTAGCCTCCAAAACTTTTCTGTAACAATCTACGCACAAGTCGGTTTCTTTGTTTTTGAGAGCCAAGTCCCCAATTCTGTCATAGAAAAGTTGGGAACGTTTTGTCCCGATAACGGCTTGTTTGTACCAGTTTTGAGCCTTATCAAAGAGTTTAAATTTTTCAAGAAAATTTCCGACCGTACTGTACGTGAACACGGAAACATCATCCGAAACTTTTTTATAAAGCATTTTCAAAAGCGGTCTATCCCATGCCAGCATAAGACTTCCCGATAGAAAATAATACAGGAACCCGAAATAATCGCCTAAATTGGCACTTTTTGAGTTCATTTTTTCCAAAAAGGCTTGTGATAGCACGAGGCGAGGGCGTGCGGAGTTCATCTTACCCGATTTAACCGCACTTTTAAACTCACCTATCGCGTCGGGAAATTCTTCCGCCATTTGCATGAAAAACCCTGCGTAAAGGTGGGCGTTCATATTATCGGGAGCAAGCGAAACGGCAGTTTTACACTGATCAATCGCGGCGGACAAACTTATCTGCCCCTGTTCCCACATAAGACTTGCGAGCCTGTAATACGTTTCGGGAATTGTCGGGTCGTACTTGACAGCATCTATATAATTATTGATGGCGTCCTCAAGGTCAGAATTGTTTTTCCGTATCAAATAACGCTCGTGGCAAATTCGCGCCTGCTCAAGCGACTGCTCCGCCTTGATAGTCTTTTCACTCTTTGTTGTTATATTCGGTTGTATTAGTATCTGTTCCGACATTTTTCGCTCCAATGAAATGCGTCCTCTTCGTATATCGACAGGCAATATTTCGTCTTTAATAATATTTTCAAATATCCTCCGTTTGAAGTAGTCAGCAGGGGAATATTTTGTTATCGTCTTAATATTTCTTAATAGTAAAGCAATTTTACTTCAATGTAAATCCTTTATATATATGGATTATTGGAAACCAAGGGAAAATATTGTGACGGCATTAACATTTGCAAAATTAAGATATATCGGCGCTTTTGCGAATTTCTTCAACCCATCGGGATACGGCGGGTTTGTCGGAGTGCGTTCAAATCTTGTCGGGGGGTCTGTTTTTAATTTATAGTCTGTTTCTTCGTATTCTTTTATTTTTGGGAGAACGTCCTATTCCGACTGATTGGTTTTTGACTTTTTCAATCGTCCGAGTTACACGAGCTTTTACACTCCGAGATATACAGTACCAAGGTTGACGGCTCCTACGTATACAACACCGATTTGGGGTAGGTTCAATTTAGCTGCGGCAAGAAGAACCGCAAGCACCCCCGTCAAACTGACAAACCCTATGGCTAACGTTAAAAATCTCAGTGATTTAAAAGCATTGGGATATAATCAGTCAAAAGGACAAAAACTATTTAACGATGCATACAGGCACATGGACGGACATTGGGGACAACACGACTGCAAAAAGCACGTACGGGAAGCCTCCGAAAGGTGCGGGCTTGGCACGATTAGCGGCGAAAACGGAGTAAAATCACTTGCTTCATTGAGACAAAACCCTAATTACAGGGAAGTTTCGGCATCATCGATTGACATAAACAATATTCCTGCGGGAACAATCGGGATATTTAAACCCGGAAGCCAAGGCTACAACCCTCAACACGGGCATACGGAAATCTACGGATACGTAAACGGGAAGCTCAAAGGAATTTCAAACGGGGTAACAAACAACGTCAAAAAAGCTGACTACTACTTTATTCCCGTGTAACCTCGACAAAAAGTTCTTCCAAAACTTCACGGGTTGAGTTGAAGAGGTCTTCTTCCGTGCCGTTGTTGTCGATTATGTAGTCGACAAGGGCAAATTTTTCTTCCTGCGGAATTTGCGAGAGCATGCGTTTTTTGGCGTAATCGATTGTGTAGCCGTTTCGTGCAATGAGCCGTGTTAAGCGAAGTTCATCTTCTGCGTAAACAATTATTATCTTATTGAACAAATCTTCCATGCCGGTTTCAAACAAGAGAGGAATTGCCACAAACACAAACGGAGCGTCCTGTTGTCGTTCAAAATACCCTTCAATCTCTTTTCTAACTTGGGGATGAATAATCGAGTTTAAAAGCTCCAGTTTTTCGGGCGAATTAAAGACCAGATCCCCCAGCTTTTTCCTGTCAAAGTTACCGTCTGTGTCAAGCACGTTTTCACGCCCGAAAGCCTTCATCAGTTCCGAATTTTTTACGCTCAAAAGCCCATGCCCGACCTCATCCGTATCCAAAACATCAAACCCCGACATTTCGATAATCTTCTGAACGGAGCTTTTTCCCGATGCAATATTTCCCGTGAGTGCAACTTTTATCATTTTTTCTCTGCAATTCTGTTTAAAAAGTTTCTCAAATCCTTTATTTGGCGAGGCTTAATCGGCTTAAACTCACCGCGTCGCAAACCTTCAAGCTGAATTGTGGCGTGTTGAACTCTTTTCAAAGATTTTACGGTATAGCCGAAATACTCAAACATACGTCTTATCTGCCTGTTCATCCCCTGATAAAGCGTAATCCTCATCATAGTACGGTTTTTGTCGACTTCAAGAACCTGAATATCGGCGTACGCAATCTTTCCTTCTTCAAGTTCAATCCCGTTTGCCATGGTCTCAAGCTCGTGCGGAGAAATTAAGCTGTCAATCGAGACGATATAAACCTTCGGAACCTTTACGGACGGATGGGTAAGCTCGTTAATCAACTCTCCGTCGTTTGTGAGGATAAGCAAGCCCGTAGAGTCCTTATCAAGCCGCCCGACGGGTTTCAGCCCCTGCAAATTTTCGGGTAAAAGGTCGTAAATGGTTTTACGCCCCTTCTCGTCACTCAAAGTCGTTATATATCCAGCCGGCTTAAAGAACCTGTAATACTGATGTTTTACGGGACGAATAAGTTTGTTCCCGATAAAAACTTTGTCCT
>CAMAML010000156.1 GCA_945836835.1 uncultured cyanobacterium
ATTATAAGAAAACCCCTTTTCATAAACTCTCCTTGTTCGTAAATCGTCATAAGGGTATTATTGCACGGACATACGGAAAATGCAAGGGAGGTTTTTAGTGACTAAGTGATTAAGTTACTAAAAAATATTGCGACTTTGTAACGAATTTGTCCCCGGCAAAAAAAAGTCGTATGATAGTGTTATGAAAAAATCATTAATCGTACTTGTTGATGACGAAAGTATCATAACCTCGGCGTTCAAAACCTTGCTACGGGTCGAGGGATATTCTAACGTGCAGTGTTTTAACAAACCCGCAGAAGCACTGGAGTTCATGAAATCAAACACACCCGACATTATCGTATCGGATTTTATGATGCCCGAGATGAACGGGTTGGAGTTTCTCACCGAGGCGAAAAAACTTTATCCCGAAGTCAGCATGATTTTGCTTACGGGCTACGCCGACAAAGAGAACGCAATCAGAGCAATCAACGAAATCGGGCTTTACAAATACATCGAAAAACCTTGGGACAACGACGATTTGGTAATGAACGTTCGCAACGGGATTGAAAGAAGTCATCTGTTGTCCGATTTGAGACAAAAAATTGAAGAGTTGGAAAGTGCAAAACATCAGCTTGAAATATATTCTACCGATCTCGAACGCCTGGTCGCAGAACGGACGGCAGAGTTAAAGGTTTCCAATACGAAATTGGAAAGCATTATAAACTACTGTGCGGACGGGATTATAATCCTTGACAGAAAAGGGCATATCGAGCAGGTTAACCCCGCTTGCGAAAATATTACGGGACTTGGCGAAAGTTCTCTGAAAAAGAAAAAATTTCAAGAGATTGCCTACATCACGACAAAGTCGGGCAATCAGGTTTTGGAAAACCGTGACGACGTGATTTTCGGGTTAAACAAGGACAAAAACGACATTCTTGTTAAGGATTGCGTTATCGTAAATTCTTTGAGCGGAACGCAAACCCCCGTCGAGATTAATTTTTCTACGATAAGCCCGAGTAATTCAAAGGACGAAAAATTTGTCGGGGTTATCCGTGACGTGAGTAAGCAAAAAGAAAATGAAAGGTTGCGGGACGATTTTATCGCAACTTTGACCCACGATTTAAGAACCCCGCTTTTAGCGTCAATTCAGACCCTCAAGTTCTTTTTGGACGGCTCACTGGGCGAGGTCGAAGAAAGACAGGCGGTTTTGCTTTCCACAATGCTCCAAAGCAACGAGGACTTGTTGGGGCTGGTTAACGCCTTACTGGAAGTTTACCGTTTCGAGAGCGGAAAGCTCGAATTATGCAAAACGGTATTCCCGATTAAGCCGGTTGTCGAGCAGTGTTATGACGAATTAAAACCGCTTGCCGAGAAAAAAGGGTTGGAATTTACGCTGACCTGTGACATCGGCGAAGATGTCGATATTGTTGCGGACAAGTGCGAGATTAAGCGGGTTATCGTAAATCTTTGCGGAAACGCCATAAATTATACGCAAAAAGGCGGTAAAGCAGAAGTTATCACAAGCGTTCGGGACGGGGATTTTATCTTCTCGGTTGTAGACAACGGAAACGGGATACCGAAAGAAGATATTCCGCAGCTGTTCAACAGGTTTTCACGTGGGACGGGACGTAAACGCTCTACGGGTACGGGATTGGGACTGTATCTGTCAAGGCAAATCGTTGAGGCTCACGGCGGAAAAATTTGGCTGGACAGCAAGCTGGGTAAAGGAAGCGAGTTTTCGTTCCTGTTAACGGATGTTGTAAAAGAGGAAAGACAGGTTGCAAATGGTTAGGGTACTGATTATCGAAGATCAAGACATGGCAAGGGTTGCTTTATCGGTCGTTTTGAGCAAAAACGAGAACATTCAAATTGCCGATATGGCGGTTGACGGTTTGGAAGGGGTTGAGAAAGCTCTGTCCATCAAACCTGATTTGGTGGTTATGGACATCGGGCTTCCGACTATTGACGGGATAGAGGCGACACGCCGTATTAAAGAAGCAAATTCGGGGATAAAAGTCCTGATGTACACCTCAAGAGAGGATGAAAACGATATTTTTGACGCGTTTCAGGCGGGTGCGGACGGCTATATCACCAAAGGTGCGACCGTTGAGCAAACCATTTCCGCGGTTTTGGCGGTAAGCGAGGGGACGGGCTGGCTTGATCCCGCTATCGCAAAAGTTGTTTTGACAAACATTAGAAGAGGAAATTCGATTGAAGGCAGAAGGGGCGAGATTAACTACAAGCTCGGCAAAAACTTATACGGGCTGACCGAGCGGGAAATGGACGTTTTGGCACTCATTGTCGACGGCTTAACCAACCCGCAGATTTCGGACAAGCTGTGCATAACGATTTCCACTACAAAAACCCACGTCCACAGTATCCTTCAGAAACTTTACGTAAGAACAAGGGCAAAAGCTACCGCAATGGCGATGAAGGAAGGGCTTGTTTAAAGTTATGAAACGTCTCGGTGCCTTGTGTTTAGGGTTGTTAATCGTTGCAATCGGTGGCAAATCGTTTTCGGCTGATTTTTTTAAAGATGACGTACCGACAAGCGAGGCAAAATACCTTAAACGTGTAGAACAGGACAGAATAAAAGAAAAATACGGGCGAAAGATTATGGACAGAACCCCGTCGGGGTATATGACGGTTGATGAATACGAAGAGCTTTCCATGCCGACAGATAAGTCGATAATCGACTATGGCACCCCAAAGGTCGAAACCCCGAACGACAGGCAATACGTCCCTCATCCGACATACAAAGTCGTCAGATACAACGATCCGCCCGGCTCTGCGGAGCTTTCCATTGGCAGAAATCTTTACCAAACCCGCCAGTTGAACCTTCCGGGGATAGCCGCCCCCGATTTTACGTTTATGGTTTATCCCGCAATTTATTACTATCCGCAAAACGCGGCAACCACCTGCGATTTGTTTATGGTACCCCTGAGAGATAACGACACGAACGTAAACAAGATTTTGAAAGCCAATATCGCAAACCGATTTCCCGAACCCATAATGTCGACGGACAAAGAACTGACAAACTCTTCGGCGTTCAGAACCCTTACCCCGATTGATTTTTCCGAGGACGGCTCAAAACTTTTGGTTAAAGAAAAAATAGGGAGTTCCCGTGACGGCATCTGGGAAACGAGAGTTTTGGTGTACGATTTTACCCAAAAAACGACCTACGACTTGGTCGAAATCAGAGAGGCGGTTGCTTATTACTGGAAAGAGTACCGGGGATTGGATTTGGCGGACAAGCGGTGGGATATTTATCCGCTCGGGTTCAGTAAAGCCAATCCCGAAAGAATAGTGGTGTCTTCTTACGCCTACACGGGCGACTCGCCCGTGTTTTTGGGGCTTTGGTCAGTGGATACGAAGGGCGAGCGGGCAAGGCTCGTTTCGATGAATAATACCTCGGTCGATATTTCCGCAAACGGGTTTAAGCTCGCTCGTGACGGGATTGAACCCTTTCTTATGGTTGAAAAACAACAAAAAGACGAGAAAACTTTTGCAAAAAAAGAAGAGAAAAAAGCCAAAGAGGCGGACAAAAAAGTTGTTAGAGAATATAACTCTCAGATGAATGCCGAATTGAAAGAGGTTAACAAGCAGTATAAGTACGAAAAACAGGATTACGAGCTTTCAAAGAAGTTGCAGGGTACGACGACAATGAACGAAAACGCCGAAAAATACCAAGAGCTTCAGGAAAAATTGAACATACAACGTCAGCTTAAAGAACAGAAAGAACGGGCAAGGCTTGAGGCAAAAGCGAAGAAAAAAGAGGCTCGGCAAGCCAAAAAAGACGAAAAGCGGGAGGAAAGGATTAAAAAGTTGACTCCGCCGGAGGTTGATTACTCCAATATGCCACAAGAAACCGAGCTTCAACCCGATTAAGCGGAGGGAACAATAAAAATTTTATCCCGTTGCATTCGGCGGAAAAGGCTGCAAATTACCCCTCTCCGTCGGGAGAGGTCGCAGTTGTAGCCGAGG
>CAMAML010000157.1 GCA_945836835.1 uncultured cyanobacterium
TACGCCCCGAGTTTGAATTTTGAAAAATTTTATTAAAAGCTTAACAAATTTGTGGGGCGGAAAAACGGTAGAAAGGGGGGGGGGCGTTTAATCGGAAACCATTTCAAGAGAAATTTTGTAGCCTAAAACCTTGCAAATCATCTGTAATTTGGACAATTTTAACCCGTTTCGCTTGATTTTGGAAGAAAACGTACTCTGTAAAAACTCAATTTGATAAGCCGGATATTGTTTTTACGGGATTTATATATTTTGTTATGATTGTTGATGGTATTTGTATAAACAGAATCTACTCACTTCAACATGCCACGTGATAATCTCAAACACTAGCTAAAATATTTCTTTTATGTTATCATCAAGACAGTGTAGAACATGGGAGAGAAAATATGGATACTGAAGAAAGAACCTTTGTGGCGATTAAGCCTGACGCCGTTAAAAGAGGGTTTATCGGGGAAATCATTTCAAGGTTTGAAAAAAGAGGGTACAAAATCGTCGGGATGAAAATGGTTCAGGTTGACGAAGAGCTTGCTGCAAAGCACTATGCGGAACACTTCGGCAAACCGTTTTATCCTCGCTTAATCAAGTATATCACAAGCGGACCGATTGTTGCGATGGTATTCCAAGGCTACAAAGCCGTTCAGGGAATTCGCCACGTATTGGGTGCGACAGACCCTTGCGATGCGGATGTAGGGTCTATCAGAGCAGATTACGGGCAGTTAAAGGAATACAACGTAATCCACGGTTCCGACAGTGTCGCAAGTGCCGAAAGAGAAATCGGTCTTTACTTTAAGCCCGAAGAACTTTGCACAAACTACAAGAACATGATGGAAATCGTCGTTGAGAGTATGGAAAACAGGTTGTTGGAAGATTAACCATGGCAACGGAAAAAGATTATTTTAACTACGAATTAGTCCATACCTGCAAGCAAACCGGTGCAAGGGCGGGCGTTTTCACCACTCCGCACGGGGTTATCAAAACACCGATATTTATGCCCGTGGGGACTAATTCTGCCGTTAAAACTCTTGTTTCCGACCAAATTATGGATACGGGAGCTCAGATTATGCTCTGCAACTCCTATCACTTGTATTTAAGAGCGGGGACTGAATTAATCAGAAAATTCGGCGGGATACATCAATGGATGAACTGGCACAAGCCCGTTTTGACCGATTCGGGCGGATTTCAGGTGTTTTCGCTTTCTCACCTGAGAAAAATTACCGAGGACGGGGTCGAATTTCGTGATCCAAAAGACGGTAAAAAACATTTTATATCCCCCGAAGTTTCCATGAAAATTCAGCAGGACATCGGGGCGGATATAATTATGGCGTTTGACGAGTGTGCACCGTACCCTTGCGATTATGACACCGCAAAAAAGGCGATGGAGCGTACTCACCGCTGGCTCGACAGATGTTTTAAGGCGAAAACTAACCCTCGTCAGGCTCTTTTCCCGATTGTTCAGGGTGCATTTTTTGACGACTTGAGAGAAGAGAGTGCGAAGGTTATCTCGACTTATGACGCTGTCGGGTACGCAATCGGCGGGGTAAGCGTCGGCGAACCCGCTGATATAAAGAACCATTTTGTAAAGTTTACCGCACCGCTTTTGCCTCAAAACAAGCCGAGATACCTAATGGGGGTCGGGACGCCCGAGGACTTGCTCGACGGGATTAAGAACGGGATTGACATGTTTGACTGCGTGCTTCCGACAAGAAACGCCCGCCACGGCTCATTCTTTACTTGGGACGGAAAACGGAATATTAAAAACAAGGCGTTTTATGACGACGAAAAACCGCTTGTCGAAGGCTGTAATTGCTATGCGTGCCGTAACCATTCAAGAGCCTATATCAGACACCTGTTCAGATGTCAGGAAAGCACCGCCGCAACGCTTTTATCCATCCACAACATCCAATTCCTCGTCGAATTTTCTCAAAAATGTCGGGTGGCGATTTTAGAGGACAGGTTCGGCGATTTTTACGAAGAGCATTACTCAAAACTTTTTAAGGAGTAAAATTTTTATGTCAAAAAAAGGTTGTTTCATAACGTTTGAGGGGATTGACGGGTGCGGAAAAACCACTCAGATGGAGCTGCTTCAAAAATATTTGGAAAACCACAAGGGCTTGACGGTTTTGAAAACCCGTGAACCCGGCGGAAAAGGTTTGGGCGAAGAAGTTCGCAAACTCTTGCTTAACTATGACGGCGAGGTGTCACCTAAGTGCGAAAGTTTTCTCTTCCTTGCCGACAGGGCTCAAAATATTGATATTATTGTTAACCCTGCAATCGAACGGGGCGAAGTTGTGCTGTGTGACAGACACACGGACAGCACGATTGCGTATCAGGGTTTCGGGCGAGGGGTTAATATTGAAGAGTTGAAGAAGTTAAACGACCTTGCAACGGGGGGTAAAAAACCTGATTTGACGATAGTTTTCGATATAGACGTCGAAACTTCGATGAAACGTGTCGGGAAAGCCCGTGACAGAATGGAAGAGAGCGGCGAAAAGTTTTTCGAGGCGGTGCGTCTGGGGTATTTGGAGATAGCAAACTCAGAACCCGAACGGGTGAAGGTTATTGACGCAACCCAAACGATAGAAGAAATCCACGAGCAGGTCGTGAGCTTGTTTGAAGGCTTGTGGGGGGCGGACGTAGTTTGCTTATGATATGGTGGTGTAGGTTCTGCACTCCTTGTTTTTTAGTGATTAAGTGACTAAGTTTTATTAAGGAATTTGGCATTCACATGATGTCAAAATGTCCGTAGCTGTGCTTTTCTTATCCAACGCAAGACTGATGTAGGGCTTGTTTTTAAAAACAAAGCTATTTTTCTTATTCCAACATTGTTTAAATAAAACAGTACTGACTACTTATAAGAGGCGTTTTTATTTTTAATACAATTACTATGTATCAATGTTCGTTGCGTAGACCGCGTTACTTTCAATAAAGTTACGTCTCGGGTCGACCTTGTCGCCCATCAAAATATCGAACAACTGATCGCACAACATTGCATCCTCGATACCGACTTTCAAAAGCGTTCTGGTTGCGGGATCCATTGTAGTTTCCCAAAGTTGTTGCGGCATCATTTCTCCCAACCCTTTGAAACGTTGAATTGTCATACCTTTTTGACCTCTGTCGTCGATAATCTTTTGTAACTTTTCAAACGAATGGATTTCGTGCTGTTCCGAATCCGTTTCCAAAATCAACCCGTCCGACTCCTCAATTAAGTAATCCCTTATCAAAGGATAAGACGCTTTTAATCTCTTGTATTCCGAACTCTTGATAATATTTTGGTTCAAAATAACGTGTTCTTCTTCGTTCGTGTTCAACTGAATAGAGAACTTGGCGTTTTCGGCATTGTATTTGAGGCTTGCAGTGTAGTTTGCAGCTTCCGCAATATTGTAATTCTTTGCGTGGTCTTGCAAATAGTGGTTCAAATACTCAACGATTTCCGTCATTTTGTCTTGGCTGTCAAAATCTTCCGGCGTAATTCCGGAACGAACAAGCCCTCTTAGTACAACCGCCGGATACAGGTTCAAAATCGGGTTGTTGTAAGAGTTGTAGAAAGTTGCCATGTTCTTAACCAATTCCAAAAGCTCTTCACCGGATTTTACCTTGGATTTTGTCTTATCCGAAAGGCTTACGGACTTGATACCGCGTTCTTTGAGCATCTTGTCAAGTGCGTGTTCGTTGTACAGATACTCGGTTGTCTTGCCGATAGTAACCTTAAACAACGGCGGTTGTGCGATATATACGTGTCCGTTTTCGATTAACGGTTTTGCATAGCGGAAGAAGAAGGTCAACAACAAGGTTCTGATGTGAGCACCGTCGACGTCCGCATCGGTCATGATGATAATCTTGTGATAACGGAGCTTGTCGATATTAATTTCTTCTTCGTTTCTGCTGATGTTTATCCCGAACGCCTGCACCATTGATTGAATTTCGTTGTT
>CAMAML010000158.1 GCA_945836835.1 uncultured cyanobacterium
GGATTGAAATTGTCCGAATTGCAGATGATTTGCAAAGTTTTGGGCTACAAAATTTCGATTGAAAGACTCTCCGATTAAACGAAAACATTCATCAACAAAATTATGTTAAGTTTGTAACAAATTTTCTCGAAATTGAAATTCGGGTGTAAAATATTTTTTAGTATTGGTAAGAAAGTTAATACAAAGAGGTCAAGATGTTGGAATCGGTTAAAGCCGTACAGGCACAACAGTTATACAAGGTTCAGCCCGTAAGTTTATACGAAACAAACGGGCGGCAGGACAACCGTCAACAGATGTTGTTTAGCGGGTTCAATGCGTCGACGGGCAAGAGTTATAATCCGTTTTACCCTTCCGTGGAAAACAGTCCCGTATTAGGGCGATCGCTGGATTTGCTCGGGTAAAAGGGAGTAATCATTCTTACAAAAAACTCGCACATAAAATGCGAGTTTTTTGTTTATAAATTCCTTATTCCTGCCATAACTTACAGCAGGGATTTGTACATTTCCAAATACTGCTTAGAGCTTTTGATCCACGAAAAATCGGCTTCCATGGCAGACTTTCTCATCGCATCAAAGGTGTATTTGTCCTTGTAAACCCCGATTGCACAGTGAACAGCCTGCATCATATCCCAGCCGTTATAAGTCCAGAACTTGAACCCCGTACTGTTATCGAGCGGGTAGCCGATTACGGTATCTTCAAGCCCGCCGGTTGCTCTTACAATCGGCAACGAGCCGTAACGCATCGCAATAAGCTGGCTCAACCCGCAAGGCTCAAACTTCGACGGCATAAGGAAGAAATCGCTCCCCGCATAAATTTGGTTTGCCAAATCGGCATTATATCCGATGTAAGCTCTAATATTATCGGTATTGTTTGAAAGCCAAATAAGCAGGTTTTCATAGTCTTTGTCCCCCGTGCCGAGGAAAATATAATCCGCTGCGGTGTCTTTCATTGCGTATTGAGCATCACGGATAAGGTCAAACCCTTTTTGCCCCACAAGTCGAGAAACGCAAGCAATAAGAGGTCTTTCGGGGGTATATTTAAGCCCGAATTTTTCACGTATTGCTTTTTTGTTCTCTTCCTTGTTTTTAAGGGTTTTGACGGTGTAATTTTTAACCAAACGCTTATCGGTTTTCGGGTTGAAGGCGTCGTAGTCTATCCCGTTCAAAATCCCGTGGAGCTTATGGGTAACCCCTCTTAGGGTATAGTCCATACCTTCTCCGTATTCATCCGTTAAGATTTCTCTTGAATATGTCGGGGAAACCGCAACAACGCTGTCGGCGTAGTTTATAGCACCTTTCATCCAGTTTACCCGCCCGTAGTGTTCGCAACCCCATTGGTTGTAGACTATATCTTTTCGCATATTCGCAAAATCAAGAATATCTTCAAACCAAACGCCTTGATAGGCAAGGTTATGGATTTCAAAGACGGATTTTGTATTTTTCCAGTAATCGTCGTATTTGTAGTTGCTCTTCAAATAAAGCGGTATCATCGCCGTATGCCAGTCGTTTGCGTGGATAATGTCGGCCCTAAAGTTCATCGCCTTTGCGTATTCAAGCACGGCAAGCGAAAAAGCGACATATCTTTCGTGTTCGTATCTTGTGTCGAGCCATTTCGGATAAACCTCTTTAAAACAAGTAAAATACCAATCGTTATGGACAAAATACACGTCAATATCGGTATTCGGGAGTTTGCAGGTAAAAAGTCTGAACTTATGCCCCTGATTGCCGAACGTCAGCCACATTTCGTAATTCGGAACCTCTTTTATCCCGAATTTATCCAAATCGATACTGCCGTGCAACGGGGTGAACAGGACTATTTGAGCATCTTTTTCCAAGTGTTTGGGAAGGCTTCCGACAACATCCGCCAGCCCTCCGGCTTTTGAAAAAGGTGCAACCTCTGCCGATGCAAAAAGTATTTTCATAATTTACACTCCTTTACCGATTATAATCCGTTAATTCTCTTTTTCTTCAACTATGTCTATATGGTCAAACAGGCTTGTCGTTCCACCCTGATCCGTTTCGGGATCGGGTTCCTTGACGGTGGCACCGTAAGGTGCATTTTCGTCGTGAAGAAGGTTTATGGACTCTTGAGTTACGATGTTGCTGTCGTCGTCAGGGTCGTCCAGCGGGATGAAGTGGCTAGGGTCGGTGTCAAATTCAAAGGTTACACCGTATTTGGTTGCAAGATAATTGGATTGAGCCAAATAAATCTTTGCCCCCTGACCTTCCTGTCTGAACCTGAGAACCCTATATAACGTGTATTTGTACCAAAGGTGCAAATACGGGTTCGTATCGTCCTCTTTTTCCATTTGGATAAGTGCGTTACTTAAAATCCCCTTGGAAATAATGTATTTACCCTCTTCTATATTTAAGAAACTCATTAACAACCACACGAGATACAATAGTTTTTCAAGCCCTTTTTCGTTTGCGGTTTTTATTATGTGGTAGTAAATTGCACTTGCTTTTCTGAATGAATAGAGCTTAAAGTAAGCGTACCCAATCATTGCGTCGAGGAACAAACCTATTTGATAGAGGTTAAACTCTTTTGCAAGAATTTTTGCCTCATAGATTTCGCCCGCAAAGATATTGTAGTCGTGCGTACATCTTTTGAACGCCTCCAATACGTGATAAATTATTGCGGAAAACTTGTTGTCGTTTGTTAAAAACGAGTTGTCGTACTGAGGCTCTCTTCCCGCGATAAAATCCTCAAGAGCAATGAATGCGTCGTATGCGTGCGGGATTGCGGTGAAATCCGAACGGACAATATTCAAAAAGTCTTTTACGTTTCCTTTCAGCTGGAAAACATTTGCAAGTGCTACGTATCCTATGGTGTCGAAAATAATTGTCCTGAACTGGTCAACGGTCAGGTAATCCGGTTTCATAACATCAAGATTTTCCTGATTTACTATGTTCAAAACATTATACCCGACCTCCAGGCAGTCCTCCCAATTCCCTGTATTAAAGAGGATTTCGATATGTACAACGGTCATCAGGAAGAAATCTTTGTTGAAATTTGTTGCAGCCGGATCAAGGGACGAGTTTGGCAAAAGCGAAAGCACTCTATGGGTCAACTCCAGAGCGTGGGCATAATTACCTATGATAAGACATCCTTGGATAAGTTTGTTACATAAAGATATAACTTTCTCGGTATCGGTCGTTTTTGCAAGGTGCGCAAGCGTTTTTTCCGCAATCTCAAAAGTCTTTTCGGGAACAAAATCAAACATGTTGTTTGCGATATTTGAATATAATTCCAGCTTGTAAGCCTCAATATCTTCTTGGGATTCGGGGTTTTTGTCCATATCGAGAAGTTCAAGGATTTTCCCCGCACAATTCAGGTATGAATTAAAGTCGCCCAATGACAGGTTGATTTTTGCAAGTTTTTCCCACTCCAAAAACTCCGACCTGTAATCTTTTGTAACTCGGTAGAGATAAGCCTTTGCGGGACAAGGATTATCGGGAACAAAGACCCGATCAAACAACAGGTTTGAAATTTCCGTGATTAAAGTTTGATCCAAAACCTCGAGCAAATTTTCTTTTAAAAGGTTGTAGTTAGGGAAGTACAAACAGTTGTTATAATAGTATACGTACCCCGTATCACAAAGTTTGTCAATAATTTCCCCTTGATTTTCAAACCCTAAGGATGTAATGGTTTGCTCGTCAATTCTCGTCCCCAAAAGAATGGTCGTTGCAAGGAATTTCAACGCCTGCGGATCGTCTTTAAGGATGTTGATACGCCTCTTTATAAGTTTATTTAAACTTGACGGAATAATAATGGTTTCCGGGTTAACGAGCTTAAGACATTTTTCCCCTTCTTCAAAAACTCCGCTTTCTATAAGGTATTGTATCGAAAAATCCAAGAACAGGATACTTCCGAACGAATATTTTGCAATTCGTCTGAAATAGAACGAATCCATG
>CAMAML010000159.1 GCA_945836835.1 uncultured cyanobacterium
AAGGAGCAATTTATGAAAAAAAAAGAGAAAAAAGGTTTTACGCTGGCTGAAACATTAATTACGCTCGGTGTAATCGGAGTTGTTGCCGCGTTGACACTTCCCATACTAATTCAATCGTGGCAAAAAAAATTTTATTTGAGTGCTTTACGCAAGAGACAGGCAGAATTTATGCAAGTTTTAACTCTTTCAATTATCAAAAACGGAACCATGAGTAACTGGAATTGGGGATTGAATGATAAAGATTTTGTTTCCACTTATATTATGAAATATATAAAGTTGACAAGCTGTGAAAATTGTTGGATTACGTATACTCCTAAACCGTTATTTTTTGAGCAGGCGGCAGAAGCTGCGGGTAATGCTTGTGCCGGCGGTCCAGCGTGCGATATGCAGCGGTGTGAAGATATAGGTTATCACGAAGCTTGTTTTTTAGGGACCTCTTCTTGCCCAAATACTTCTGCTATTCCAGATTGTCAACGATTAGCCGAAAATTGCGAAAACGGAAATCCTGCATACACAGGATATTGCGACGGGTACTTTGCAACTGAATACTATCAAAACAAGAACACTCTGTCAGAAACTCCCGACACGACTTTTGCATTAGTTGACGGTACTACGGTAGGTTTTACAAAAAAATCAGATGACCAAATCGCATATTTATATCTTGATTTGAACGGTGCAAAGTCGCCGAACAAATATGGTTTGGATAAATTTATTCTCGTGTTGTCGGGCGACCGTATTTCAGCATTTGGACAAGGGGAAAGCGATTTAATCGGTGGTAAGTACGGATGTTCGGATGAAGGCAATAAGATGTACTGTGGTGCCATGATTATAAAAAATAACTGGGACTATCCTGCTAATTATCCTAAAATTTAATTGCGGACGCACAGTTTTACTGTGCGTCTTATCAATTTTTTATCCCAATCTCAAAATTTACCCGAAATAATGTTGAAATTTTTAAAACAATCATTATAAATGGGAATATGAGTAAAAAGACTTGCAAAAATTATTATGACATACTTGGAGTTACCCCCGACAGTGAAAACGCTGACGTCAAAACGGCTTACCACAAACTTGCACGGGAACTGCACCCTGACGTAAACAAAAATCCCGATTGCGTTCAAAAATTCAAAGACGTCATTGAGGCTTACCAAACCCTTTCCAACGAGAAAAAACGCCAAGAGTACGATATGATTAACGGGTTCTACAAGACCCCGAAAAGTCGCGAAAAAGATTACGGGAATTTTGACAACATAAGAAAATCCCCCGAAAAAGACACTTTTGAAAAACAAAAGTCCGCAGGAGACAAATCGGCGAAATCACAAACCACAAGGAACAAGGAAAAAGAAATTTATAAAGAACACGTACGTGAGACCAACCTCAAAAGCTCGCTCAATTCGATTTTGGACGACATCGCAAAAAAACATTTCCAAAAGAAATCGACTACCCCGAGCTTAAAAAACGGGCAAGACATCCGATCCGACGTAGAAATTGACCTTAAAGAGGCAAAAACTGGGACTCAAAGGGTTTTGAACATCCTGCACAAAGAATTATGCCCGCACTGCAAGGGGCATAGGTTTATCAACGGCAACAAATGCAAAGCCTGCAACGGGACAGGCGAATTTGAGATTAAAAAGAAGATTACCGTAAAAATTCCGCAAGGGGTCAAAAACAACACTATTTTAAGGCTGAAAGGGGAAGGTAACCCCGGATTTTTCGGAGGAACGGACGGAAACCTTTACATAAACATTAAAATCAAAGAGAATACGAACATCCAATTTGACGGGAACAATATTTTGTACAAACTTTCCATATCGCCTTTTGACGCGGTTCTCGGAACGACGGTCGAGATAAAGGATTTCAGCGAAAAAATCAAGCTCTCAATTCCGCCTATGACAAAATCGGGACAAAAATTTCGGCTTGCAAATCAGGGCATGCAGACAAAAGGAAAATTTGGTGATATGATAGTAACCGTAGAAATTCAGCTTGCGGAAAAACTCTCACAAGAAGAGATTTCTCTGTACGAAAAGCTGAGGAAGGTATCAAATTCACTAACAAGAGAATAGGAAAATGACAAAAGCATTCATTAGAGAAATTTTCACCTCAATTCAAGGAGAAGGTCCTTACGTCGGGGAACGGCAGGTATTTGTACGGTTTTGCGGGTGCAACCTAAACTGTAAATACTGCGATACGGATTTTGAGGTTTCAAAATCAAAAGAATTTACCCCGAAAGAACTTTTAAAAGAAGTTTGTAAAGTTGGAGACCGACCTACCGTATCTCTGACAGGTGGCGAACCGCTTTTGTCGGTTGAGTTTTTGAGAGAATTTTTACCTTTGGCAAAAGACTTTGGGGCAAAAATTTACTTGGAAACGAACGCAACACTTGCCGATAATCTTGAAAAAGTTATTGATTTTGTGGACATTATCTCGGCGGACATCAAACTTGAGAGTGCGACGGGCGAAAAAATTCCGCTTGTAGTTTTCGACAAATTTTTTGAAGTTGCAAAGCAAAAAGAACTTTTTGCAAAAATAGTGTTTAACGAAAAAATCACGGAGGAAGAAATTTTTTCAGCCGTTGAGCTTGCCCAAAAGTATGATTTCCCGCTGATTTTGCAGCCTGAGATGTCGGGGGACAAATTTGGAGTATCCGTGGAATTGTGCGAACAAGTTTTTGACAGCTTTCTTCAAAAATACCGCAACGTACGACTAATCCCACAGGTTCACAAGTTCCTTGCGGTAAGGTAACGGAGGGGATAAATAGTCTGATAGAAATTTGCCTCCGATTTTTTGTATAAGTAAAAAAATTATTCTCCGCTAAAACCTAACCGGATAATCGTCAGGAATTTTCCAGTTGTTTAATTGGATTAAACCACCACAGTAGGACCCGGCGTATAAACTCTTTGTATCTTTTGAACAACCATATAGAGCAGTATTTTTAATGCTGTCCTGATTTTTGTTACCGGAACTTAATGGTATCATATAAGGACCCTTTTTTCGTGCTGTATTTAGCCGTATCCCAAACACATCAGCCCCAAGCATATCCCCCCCCCTTTTTAGGACCGTCAATGTCAAACCATATCTGAATATGTGGAGATGAAGTTATTTGTGAACCTGCCCACATATATAGAGATATTCCGCTATTTAGAATAGCAGTAACACTATATGACATCCCGCTCGATGACGAATTTAAATACCCTCCAATACCTGTCAAAGAAACTGTGGATGTCCAGTGGGCGAAACTCTAAAAAAGTAGGTCGTGTTCGACATTTTCATCGAACACGACAACATAACTAAATAGTTCGAGTTTTATTGCAAAAATTCGACTGCGTCCGCCCCGCCGTACAGCAACTCGTCCACATCCACCTTAAAATTCTCCTTCAATCTGTTCAAAACCTCTAAGCTCGGTTTTTGTTTGTTCGCCACAAGCTCCAAATATTCAGCCTCCGTAATCTTCAACAAAACCGACATCTCCCGGTCCAAAAAATTATGCAGGGACTGAAGCTCACACAGTCTTGCTCCAAAACCTTCCAATCGGCTTTCCACACTCGTGTCGTAGTGCCGTTTGCCCGAGTTTTTCTCAAAATCGGCAAACATCTGACCTTCGCCCGTAAAAAGCCAGTGAATGTTCACCCCGCACACCATGACCAACGCTTCTATCAATCTTGCCGAAGGTTTCTGCTCCCCGATTTCGTAACGCAAATACGTCGGCTGAGGTATCCCCAACTTCTTAGCAAAAGAGTAGCCACTCTGCTTGTAGGCTTTTCGTATTTCTATTAATCTGTTATAAAAATTTATATCCATATTGGTATTGTTTTATTATTCGTTTTAGTATAATGTATAAAATATGCACAGGATTTTGTTATTAATTTTCATTATCTACCACTCTTATAATAGAAT
>CAMAML010000160.1 GCA_945836835.1 uncultured cyanobacterium
TTGGTAAAATTATTTTAGAAATTTGTTGACAAAAAAATTGTTTGTAATTATTTTTTTTAGGCATGGAAAGTTTTGTTTTGAACAAGGTGAAAAGTTTTGGTATAAGCGGGTTTTGAGAGGACCGAGATTAAGAAAAAAGCATGCCGAAATCAGTGAAAATTTTCTTAAAATTTTGGCAATTTTTTCGTCTAAAAATACTTTATTAATATACAGGAAAAAACTTTTTAAGGGGGTAAATTATGGAACATGATGCAAACAAATTTACGGGTAAGAAAGCCGAAGGAAAACGGGATTTTTGGACCGGATTTTTCAGACAGTACGAGAAAAAAGTTTCGCTTGAATACCCCTATACAAAACTCGAGTGCCTGAATTATATCCTGAAAGCAGCTTAATCGGCGGTATTTCTGACAATAAAAACCAGCGGTTTATACGTAAGCCGTAAATCGGGGTATGCATGTCGGTAGTTTTCGCACAACTTTTTGACTTGCAGTACGGAAAACGGTTTTTCGGAAAGCGAGTTGACGCCCGTATTCTTTAGGTGAGCAAGGATTTCAAGCGGGTTATCAAAATATAGGACATGCTCAAATCCGTGGTCAAAAATAATCTCAAAATCCTTTCCAAGCAAAACTTTCCACTCATCTGCGGTCTTATAATCAAGCGTTAACCCCGTAATGTTTTTGAGTTCGGAAAAGTTGTCTTTGTCAAACGTCGTGAACGCCAAAATCCCGTTCGGATTAAGAAGATTTTTGCACATACTAAAAACCTTCTCGGGGTTGTCAAACCACTGAAAAACTGCGTTTGAGATAATCAGGTCAAATTTTTGTCTGAAATTTATTCGCCTGAAATCTCCCGCAAAAAATTTTGAACTTGGAAGAATTTTTTTGACGTATTTTTCCGATTTTTCGGTCAGGTCGTTTGCAAAAAAAGTTTCAAAACAAAGTTTTTCCCTGACCTGCTCTGTCAGAACTCCTGCCCCCGCACCGATTTCAAGCACGGTTTTAAAGTCCGTTTCGATTTTTGCAATTTCGGTTGCCAAAATTTTTGCCGTAAGGTTTTGGACGACGGCGTGTTCGGAGTATTTGTCAATACTCTTTGCAAAACTTTTTTTTATTGTTTTTGTATCTGCTTGCATTCTAAAATCTCATCCCAGCTTTCAAATTCAAAAAACGGAAAATGTCCGCTATCCAAAATCACATATTCGGCAAATTTTTCCCAACATTTAATCTGGTTTTTGGTCGGGATAATTTTATCCTTATCGCTTATAATCGCCTTGTCGTAGTATTTTTCGTAAGTTGCAGGTCGGCTTTTTATGTGTTTTGCAAGTTCAACAAGTTCCTTTGATTGGTTCTCGATTGACCTTTGGACGGGGTGAACCGTATAGCGTTCATAATCTTGAGTTTTTTTGAAAAGATTTTTTTGAAACTTGCCCTTTAACCCCGTATCTACATACTTTAGCGTCAAGTCAAAAGTTTTTAGCGGGATACCGAGCTCGTCGTCTATCGGGAAAGGCGTCCCGTTTACGGCAACTTTTTTGGAAAATTTCGTGAGTATGTCTTTCAACAAATACGCAACATAAACCCCCATAGACCATGTGACGAGACTGTAATCCTCATACCCGTCGAGGTTTGGCAGGGTTTTGACAAATTCGGGCGAATTTATGTCCCCGTAATCGTATATTACGCAAACGTCCGCCCCCTCGTGCGACAAAAATTCAAACGGCACGTAGTCAAAGCTCCAACCGCAAAAAAATACGATTAATTTTTTGTTATTTTCCTTGTTTAACCAATGATATTTCATAGTTCCTCTTATATCTTCAAAATATTCCTCAAACATTCCACATCTTCGCTCGTAATTTCCGCCGTGAGTGACAGCCTTAGCCGAGAAGTTCCGACGGGTACGGTCGGCGGGCGTATCGGCAGGGTGAAATACCCGTTTTGATAAAGGATTTGGCTTAATTCGACGGTCTTGTCGTTTTCGCCGACGATGACGGGGACGATGTGGCTCTCGCTCCCCATGCTTTTACCGAGTTCCAGCATTTTGCGTCGTTTTTCGTAAGTGTGAGGCAATTTCTTTTCGATAATCCATTTTGAAAACGCAATGTTTATGGGCGGTAACGCCGTCGAAAATATGAAAGAGCGTGCTTTATTCGTAAAATAATCGATAAAAACTTTTTTACCCGTAACAAAAGCCCCCATTGAGCCTATCGCTTTTCCGAAAGTTCCGACAATAAGGTCGATGTCGGACAATAGCTCGAGAGCTTCCGCCACCCCAAGCCCTTTTTGCCCGAAAACGCCAAAAGCATGTGCCTCGTCAACAACCAGAATGCAGTCATATTTTTTCTTCAACTCGACAAGGGTTTTCAGGTCTGCAATGTCTCCGTCCATGCTAAAAACACTTTCCGTGACTATGACGGCGTTGTTAAAATTCCCCCGCTCCCGTTTCAAAAGTTTTTCCAAACTCCCCATATCGTTGTGCTTGTATCTGAAAAACTTCGACTTTGCAAGTTGCATCCCGTCAATTATGCTGGCATGGTTGAGCTTGTCCGAAAAAATTACGTCGCCCGAACCCGTCAGCGAAGAGTTAATCCCGACGTTTGCGTGGTATCCGCTGTTAAAAAGCAGGGTCTTATCTTTTTCAAAAAGGTTAGATACGGCTTGTTCCAATTCTCCATATACGGGTAACGTTCCCGTGAGCAAGCGTGCCGACGCACTCCCGAAACTGAAATTATTCCCGACTTCCGACAAAAATTCTTCCGTAATTTCTTTATTATCCGCAAAATTAAGATAATTATTGGATGATAGGTTAAGGAGTTTTTGCCCGTCAATTCGGATATACTTACCCTCCTTTCCCTCGAAATTTTTCACCGAGCGAAAGTGTGTGCGACTTTTTAAGTCCTCTAAAACTTTTTCATAATCCCTAATCATACCGCTAATTTTACGACAAACACATCCCGGGTTCAAGCACCAAAATTTACTCAAGCTCCAATTTGCAGCCGATAATTTGTGCGATAAGCTTCATCTCCCTGTACGAAATGGTTTCGTTTCTGAGCTTGTTTGAAAGGTTTGCAAGCGAATACGGTTTTTCTAAAATCTTCTCGAGCTGTTCCGCCACATACTTTAAACTCAGCCCCTTTTGATATAATTGCTCTTTGACTTCCGTTACAATTCTCATACTTCCATGATGTCACATGAGAAATAATTTTCAACAAATAAGTTTAATAGGGTTGACAAAATTAAACTATATAGTTTATAATAAATGTATGCATTTATAAATATGAACTACTCGGTTATTAGCAAGTTTCACGATACCAAAATGACGTTAAAATAACCCTCTCCTCGGGGGAGCGGATTTCCGTACGGACGGAGCGATAGCGAGTCCGGGTAGCGAGAATATGGAGCCGACAGAGCCGATTAGGCTCGAAGGCGGAACTATTCGAGCGTGAAGGAAATCCAAGACAGGGACAAACAAACATCACGAAGAAACCATAGTTTCCACGAAGGGGTGGGGGCTGATAGAAAAAGAAAAAATGTGCGGATATTGGATTGCACTTACCCGATATGATGACTTTGGCTAACATTGCCAACTCACGTTACGGAACTACTAAAATAGGGATTTATACTGGGGGGCATGAACACATTGCCCCCCTCAATGTTTTTAGGCAAGTAATTTTCACAAAAAATCGGAATGACAGGATTTGAACCTGCGACCCCCGCGACCCGAACACGGTGCGCTACCAAACTGCGCTACATTCCGATATTATTCACTTGTTATGTGTAGCGCACCTACGGTGCTTCCTCTCACAAAACAATACTTAATTGTTTTGTTCGGCAGAGTCAAACTGCGCTACATTCCGATATTATTCACTTGTTATGTGTAGCGCACCTACGGT
>CAMAML010000161.1 GCA_945836835.1 uncultured cyanobacterium
AAGAGATTTAACGAAGCGTTGCCGAAGTCCGTTAAGAGAATTGCCGTTCTTGACAGAACAAAAGAGCCGGGTTCTATCGGTGAACCGTTGTATTTGGATGTCGTTGCGGCATTGGAAAACAAAGACGTCAGAGTGATAGGCGGTCGTTACGGTTTATCTTCAAAAGAATTTACTCCGTCAATGGTTCTTGCCGTTTACAAACACTCTGAAAACAACGGCTTCCACGGGTTTACGGTTGGTATTGAAGACGACGTTACAAACTTGTCGTTAAAAGTTGACGAACATATCGTAACCGAACCTAAGGGTACTACAAACTGTATGTTCTGGGGCTTGGGCTCTGACGGTACGGTCGGTGCTAACAAAAACTCGATTAAGATTATCGGTCAGTACACCGACAAAGACGCACAAGCGTACTTTGCTTACGACTCTAAAAAGTCGTTTGGTGTAACCGTTTCTCACTTGAGATTTGGGGACAAGCCGATTAAATCGACTTACTTAATCACGGCTCCTGACTTCGTATCCTGCTCCGCTCACGCATACATTGGAAGATACGACTTATTGAAGGGTATCAAAGAAGGCGGAACGTTCTTGTTGAACTCACCATATTCTGCTGATGAAGCGTTTGCTCACTTAACCCGTGATATGCAAAGAACAATTATCGACAAGAAAATCAAGTTCTACAACGTTGATGCGGAAGCTCTTATCAAGCAACAACCGGGATTGAGAGGTAAAGGTGCTAACACCGTTATGATGGTAGCTTACTTCAAAGTTTCGGGCATTATTCCGTTTGAACAGGCATATGAAGGTATGAGAGCAATGACAACCAAAACCTTCAAGAAAAAAGGTGATGACGTTGTTAACATGAACCTTGCCTTGATTGATGCGGCAATCGACGCTTGTAAAGAAGTTAAAGTTCCTGCATCGTTAGAAGGCGTAGGATGTGTTGATGAAGTTGAACTCATCCCTGCTGATGCTGACGACTTTGCTAAGAAAATCATCGAACCTTCAATGAGACAAAAGGGCGACGAAATCCCTGTTTCCGCTATGTCGGTTGACGGTGTAATCCCAACGGGTACTGCAAAACTTGAAAAACGCGGTATCGCGCCTCGTGTTCCTCATTGGAACAGCGAAAACTGCTTGCAGTGCGGAATTTGTGCATCTGCTTGTCCGCACGCTGCTATCAGAACCAAGTTGGTAGAAGCAGAAAACATGAAAGACGCTCCTGAGTCATTCAAACCGATTGACGCAAGACCTAACTTGAACGGCGAAAAATTCAAAGTTCAGGTTTACTGCAGAGATTGTACGGGGTGCGGTGTATGTTTGGATCAATGTCCTGCAAACAAGAACCCTGAAAAGCAAGCTCTCACTTGGTCAACAATCGAAAAAGAAGAAGAAGCATGCGAATTTGTTAACGAAAAATTCTTTGACGAATTGCCTGACAACGTAATGGGCAAAAACACCACCAAAACAATCAAGGGTGCAATGCTCCGTAAACCGTTGTTTGAATTCTCGGGCGCTTGTGCCGGTTGCGGCGAAACACCTTACGTAAAATTGGTTTCCCAATTATTCGGTGAAAACGCAATCGTCGCTAACGCAACGGGTTGTTCTTCAATCTACTCGGGTACTTTCCCGACCATTCCTTACACTACGAACAAAGACGGAAGAGGTCCGGCATGGGCTAACTCTCTGTTTGAAGATAACGCTGAGTTCGGCTTCGGGATGAGATTGGCGGTTGACCAAAACAGAGATACTTTGAGAACTTACGTTGACAGAGTTTTGAACAACGAAAAAACTCCTGCCGACTTGAAAGATGCTCTTGAAGGTGCTATGGCTCACTGGGATAACTCAAAGAACGAAGAAGCGGTTGCGGCACAAGAAAACGCTAAGAAAGTTATCGCAAAATATGCTGATTGCCCTTGCGAAGACTTGGCAAAAGTTCGCGAACTTCAAGACTACTTCACCGACAAATCAATCTGGATTATCGGTGGTGACGGTTGGGCAAACGACATCGGCTACGGCGGTATCGACCACGTATTGGCTCAAAACCAAAACGTAAACGTACTCGTTCTTGATACCGAAGTTTACTCTAACACGGGCGGTCAAGCATCTAAGTCAACTCCTACAGGTGCGGTTGCAAAATTTGCAACGGGCGGTAAGAAAACTTACAAGAAAAACATGGGCTTGATGAGTATGTCTTACGGTTACGTTTACGTAGCATCGGTTGCATTGGGTGCTGACAGAGCTCAAACTCTTAAAGCGTTCCAAGAAGCTGAAGCGTACAACGGACCTTCAATCATCTTCGCTTATGCACCTTGTATCGCACACGGTATCGACATGAGCAAGACCCAAACCGAACAAAAACGTGCTGTTGAAGCAGGCTACTTCCCACTTTACAGATACAATCCTGAAAAAGAACAACCGTTCACGTGGGATGCAAAAGAACCGACCGGTAACTACCAAGACTTCATCAGAAGCGAAGGTCGTTACAAGTCACTTCTTAAAACAAACCCTGCGGCTGCCGAAGAACTCTACACGAAGTCGGAAGCAGACGCAGCTCAGAGAATGGCTGTATTCAAATCGGTTGGTGAATTGTTGAAATAAGACAATGTCGTTTGATGACGGCAGATTGACCGAAAAAATAAGAGCGGGCGGAGTTTTTAACTCCGCCCGCTTTTTAATGTAACGTCATGCTGAACTTGTTTCAGCATTTTCCACCGGTGGATTTCACGAAAGATTTTATTTTTATAACCTTGTATCTGTTTTCAAGACAGAAGATCCCAAATGTAACACAATACAAATTGTGTTACATTTGGTGCGATAAAATACTGCTACAAGCGGAAACTTCGCAAGTTTTCGTCGATTATGTCCTGATTTATCCCGATATACCTCAATGTTATGCTCGGGCTTGAATGGTTGAAAACGCACTGTAACAGTGCCACATCCTTTTTCTCTTTATAAAAATGATACCCGAAAGTTTTTCTGAGAGTATGAGTTCCGCTTGCCGTCATTATCCCGGCTTTTCTGCAAGCCGAATGGATAATCCTGTACGCCTGAACTCTTGTAATCGGTCGATCTTTTCTTTTGCTTTCAAACAACCATTCCTCGGGGCGTTTATCAAATATAAATTCCGCCAAATCCTCCTTGTACGCCTGCGTTATCGGAAACTGTTTTCTTTTACCCGTTTTTTGCTCCACAATTTCGATAAAATCCAGATTGAAAACATCCCCTACCTTTAACTTTAATATATCGGAAATCCTAAGCCCGCTGTTTATTCCCATGATAAACATAAGAAAATCCCGCCTCCCGTTCCGCTTTAATATGCGTTTTACCTCCTCAATCTTTTCTCTGTCCCTGATTGGTTCTACGTATTCCATTTTTACACTCCTTTTGTTAACTTTTACCGTTTATATAAATCGGTTTGTAAAAATTTCTTAATAAACTTTTAAAAAGTGTGAATATTTTCTCAAAAAATTCCGATAACACTCATGTAATTAAGAGAATAAAAACAAGAGGTAAATTAAGTGACAGACAACGGTGCATCTTTTAACAGACCATATAAGCCGTTCGGGTTTAACATCAAGGTTCCCGAAATCGGGGAAAAGACGATGAAACTTGCCGAAGGTACGCTAAAAGGTATCGTGGCGTCACCGGTTGAACCTCTGTTTAACTTTTTGGAGGAAAACGAGCAAGTCTTTAACGGCGATATAAACTACGAGATTAACAAAATGTTTGCCCAAAACTTTACGCTCGGATCTGCTATGCGGCAAGAGGATGAGAAAGTCAACGGAATGCCTCCAAAATTTGATATGCATTTTTAGATAAGACTTATAAAAATATTTTTTCCCCTACACTAACCAATAACTAACTGAGAGCCTTT